>JAEWIK010000117.1 GCA_023387135.1 Actinomycetes bacterium
TCGGCTACCAGATCCCCGCCGACGTCCGCGCCCAGATCGACGCGCTGGTCGCCGACGGCTGGGAGTTCCGTTCGCCGACCCCGGACGAGCTCGTCCCGCTCATCGAACTGGCGGGCAAGGAGTTCAACCCCGACTGGGCACGCGCCATCCGCGAGGGGGTGCTGAGCGACCTGCCGCTGCAGCGCATCGTGATAGCCCGCAACCCGGAAGGACGCATCATCGGCTGGGCCCAGCACGGCACCTACGAGGCCGTCATCGAGCGTTTCGGCCCGTTCGGCGTCCTGCCCACCCAACGCGGCCTCGGCCTGGGGCGGATCATCCTGCACCTCACCATGGAGCGCATGGTCGCCCTCGGCGCGCACAGCGCCTGGTTCCTGTGGGCGGACGAGGGCACTCCGGCGTCCAACCTCTACCTGAAGACAGGCTTCGAGATCACGCGCACCTGGGACATCCTGCGCGCCGAGCTCCCGGACAAGGAGAAGTGATGGGCAAGACAGTGATGGCGGTCGGCGGTCACATCGGTGACATGGAACTGACTGCCGGCCCGACCCTGGCGAAGATCGTCGCCGAGGGCGGAAGGGCGATCATCGTCGACTGCACCTACGGCGAACGCGGGCACCCCACGCTGCCGCTCGCCGAGTACCGGGCGCAGAAGATCGCGGAGGCCAAGGCCTTCGCCGAGCGGATCGGCGCCGAGGTCGTGCTGCTCGACTACAGCGACGGCTTCCTGCCCGACGACGACTCGGTCGCCGAGCAGATCGCGCAGCTCATCCGCGAGAACAGGCCGGACCTCCTGATCACGCACTGGAAGGGCAGCATGCATCGCGACCACATCCACGCCGCCAAGGCGGCGGAGCGCGGCGCCTTCTTGGCGTCCATCCCGATCGACGAGATCGAGACGCCGCGCTACAGCGTCCCCAGCATCTGGTTCGCCGAGAATTGGGAGGACGCGGACGGCTTCAGCCCCGACACCTACGTCGCGATCCCCGACGAGGCTTTCACCGCCTGGCGCGAGGGCATCCAGCACCACGCGTACGCGCGCGGCGAGACCTACGGCTTCCGCTTCATCGACTACTACACGGCGCTGATGACGGTGAAGGGCTGCCTCATCGGCGAGCAGCGCGCCTGCGCCTTCATGTCAGCAGGGACCGAGAAGTTCGCCCTGGCAGGGCCCTAACCGGTATCGACCGCCGACCGGGCCGCGTGCCCGACCGGCGGGAGCAGTGCACCGAAGACTCCATCGCCAGCACACCACAGAGGAGAGAACGAGCATGAGGAAGACCCTCATCGGAGCAGCCGGAGCCGTCACGGCCCTGGCGCTCGCCATCGCCGGCTGCTCGGGCAGCCCAGCACCGAGCGGTTCCGCGCCGGCAAGTTCGGACGCGGCGAGCTCGGCACCCGCCACACCGCAGACAATCACCTTCCTGACCCACTGGGGCCCGGACCAGGTGAAGATGCTGGAGGACGCGGCGGCCAACTACACCAAGGCCAACCCGAACGTCACGGTCAAGGTCCAGGCGGTCCCGTTCGCCAACCTCCTCACGACGCTGCGCACCCAGGCCAGCTCGCCCGACGGCCCCACCATCGCGGGCATCTACGACGCCTGGCTGCCCGAGCTCGCCCGTGACGGCATCGCCGCCGAGGCCCCGTCCGACATCGCCGGCGAGGTGACCTCGAACTGGCCTGCCGGTGTGGTCAAGGCCGCCAGCCAGGACGGCACCGTGCTGGGGATCCCCAACGAGATCGACCTCTACCAGCTCAACTACAACCAGGAGCTGTTCGACAAGGCGGGCGTCAAGGCCGCTCCGAAGACCTGGGACGAGCTGGTGGACGCGGCGACCAAGATCAAGGCGCTCGGCAACGGCGTCCAGGGCGTGGGCTTCATCACCAACTGGAGCTCGGGCGTCGACCACCCGTTCCTCTCGCTGCTGGCCTCCAACGGCGGCAGCTTCCTCAACGAGGAAGGGACGGCCGCCGCGCTCACCACCCCGCAGGCCGCCGAGACCTTCCAGCTCTACGAGAAGCTCGTCAAGCAGGGCCTCACCGACATCTCGATGTCCCCGGCCAACGCCAACACCACCGGCCCGTTCCTCGACAACTTCGCGGGCGGCAAGACCGGCATGATCATCATGGCGAACTGGTGGCAGAGCGCACTCGAGCAGGCGATGGGCGACAAGTTCTCGAATGTGAAGACTGCTCCCATCCCCGTCGGCCCCAGCGGCAAGAGCTCGTCCTCGATCTCCTACTCGTGGATGACGGTCGTGAACGCCAACGCCGACGCCGAGAAGCAGGCCGCGGCCTGGGGGTTCCTCAACTGGCTGAACGGCCCCGACTCCGGCGCTTCCGGCACCTCGGCGATGGGTGAGATCCTGCTCTCGATGGGCATCATCCCGAGCCGCAACTCCGACATCGCCGCGAACTCCGCCAAGCTCGGCACGCCCTTCCTGAAGTCGTACGTGGACGCCGCGGCCTCGGCCACCCCGTTCCCGACAGTCATCGGCGGGACCGCCGCCGCAGACGCGCTGCAGAAGGACATCGAGGCGCTGCTCAACGGCCAGGTGGACGCCGCGGCGGCCGCCACCCAGGCGACCTCCGACGTCGACTCGGCCCTCAAGGCAGCCCAGTAATCGAGAGGATCCAACGGGTGAACCAGCCCACGCATCCGGAGGGAGGGGCCGTCCGGCTCCTCCCTCCGGGGTCTTCGCGCCCGAGGCGCTGGCGTCAGTACCACGCCTCGGTCTCGGCGCTCTTCCTCAGCCCCGTGATAGTGATCATCGGCCTGTTCACCCTCGTCCCGATGGTGATGACGGTGGTGATCAGCTTCCACAAGTGGTCGATGTTCACCCCGATCACCCGCATGAAGCCGGTCGGCTTCGACAACTACGCCCGTCTCTTCGAGGACGGCAGCCGGCTGCAGGCGCTCGCCAACACCGGCGCGTACGTGGGCCTCAGCGTGCTGGTCACGCTGCCGCTGGCGCTGCTCATCGCGCTGCTCCTCTTCTTCCCCAAGCTGAAGGGACGCAACCTGCTGCGCACCCTGCTGTTCAGCACCTACGTGATCCCGACCATCGCGATCGTGATCATCTTCAGCAACCTCTACGCGCCCAACTACGGCCCGTTCGCCACGCTCGCCACGAGCCTCGGCCTGCCCGCGCCCACCTTCCTGAGCAGCCCCAACTCGGCGCTGCTGTCGCTCGTGGCCTTCAACATCTGGCAGATGCTCGGCTACTACGTGATCCTGCTCGTCGCCGGGCTCACGCAGATCCCGCAGGAGTTGTTCGAGGCCGCCCAGCTCGACGGCGCGGGAGCGCTGCGACAGACCGCCTTCATCACCGTCCCGCTGCTGCGCCACTCGCTCGTCTTCGTCGCGCTGATGACGGTGATCAACTCCGTCCAGGTCTTCGACCCGATCTACCTGCTGACCCAGGGCGGGCCCGCCGGGTCGACGAACGTGATCTCGTTCCAGATCCAGCGCTCGGCCTTCCAGAACGGGTTGGCGGGCGACGCCAGCGCGCTGGCGGTGTCCCTCTTCCTCCTGCTGGTGTTCGTCGGCGGGCTGTTGTCGCTCGCCCTGCGCGGAAGGAACCAACAGTGAAGCCCGGCTCACGCAGGTTCTGGGGACGTGCCCTCGCCTACCTCGCGATGGCGGCGGTCGCCCTCATCCCGTTGTTCCCGCTCTACTGGCTCGTGATCTCGTCGTTCAAGACCCCCGCCGAGTTCGTCAGGGTGCCGCCGACCTGGTTCCCCGAACAGCCGACGGCGGCACCTGCCGTCACGGCGCTCACCGACGTGCCGTTCGCCCAGTCGATGCTCAACAGCTTCATCATCGCCGGAGGCGCCACGGTGTCGGTGGTGTTCACCAGCACCCTCGCCGGCTATGTCTTCGCCAAGCACCAGTTCCCCGGCAGGAACCTGCTGTTCTGGGGGATCGTCTCCACGATGTTCCTGCCGCCGATCGTCACGCTCGTCCCGCTGTTCACGCTGGTGAAGGCCATGGGCTTCGACGACTCCTACCTCGGGGTGCTGCTGCCGTGGCTGGCGAACGCCTTCGGCATCTTCCTCATGCGGCAGTTCATGATGGACGTCCCCGACGAGCTCATCGAGGCAGCCCGCATGGACGGCGCCGGCGAGTGGCGGATCGTGTGGCGATTCGTCCTGCCGCTGGTCAAGCCGGCGGTGGTGACGCTGGCGGTGTTCATGTTCGTCTACGCCTGGAACAACTTCCTGTGGCCGCTGTCGGTGCTGAAGTCTGAAGCCCTCTATCCGGTGGTGCTCACGCTGAACCGGCTGATGTCGTACACGATGAGCTTCTCCTACCAGAACGTGGTCCTGGCGGGCGCCCTCATAGCCTCGCTGCCCACGATCATCGTGTTCCTGCTGGCGCAGCGGGTGTTCGTGGAGGGCATCGCCAACTCGGGCATCAAGGGCTGACAGCACACGGTCCCGGCCGCCGGGAGGGCTCGACCAGGCGTCGAAAGACCCACCAATTCCGCAGCGACAAGGGCTTCGAGACTCCGACTTCGGCGGACCTCAGCCATCGCCAGCGGGTTTGGGGTCGTGTTAGCGTGGCTACTCCCCCTTCGGGACCCCCTGCGACACGAAGGCTGGTGGACGATGCGACGACTGGCGTCGGTTCTCGGTGTGGTGCTCTCCTGCGTGCTGGTCGTCGGCCTCGTGCCGGGCCGCGCCGAGGCCGCCACGGCCCAGGTGGTGGTCAGCTTCGACGGCTCGGGAGCGAAACCCACCGCGGCCTCCAAGAAGGTCACACCGGGCAAGAACTACGGCACACTGCCGAAAGCCTGGCGGAGCGGCTACTACCTCGCGGGCTGGTACACCGAGGCGAGCGGCGGACGTCGCATCACGGCGTCCACGAAGGTCAGCGCCACCACGAACCACACCCTGTTCGCACGCTGGCGCACGGC
>JAEWIK010000250.1 GCA_023387135.1 Actinomycetes bacterium
CGACCGCCCCCGCCAGCAGCAGCCTGGGTCCCGCCGACCCCGCGCTCCTGAAGACGAGCACCCTGCTGCCGTCGTCCCTCACGTCGGGGTCGGTGGCGGGGTGCCTGGTCCACACGCTCCCCGACAGCGTCCAGACTTCCGCCTCGAAGCCCGTGTCGGAGCCGTGGGTGCCCACGATGACAGGACCGCCGCCGGCCCGGGCCAGCGCGAGCAGCGGGCCGGCGTCGTGGCCGTGGAAGGTGAAGAACTCCTGCGGTTGGTCGGCCAGGCCGGCGACCGGGTCTCCCTGCCAGACCGCCCAGCGCTGGCTGCCGTGGGCCCCCGAGCGCGTCACCGACAGGGCCGCCACCGAGTCGCCGGACGCGTCGAGGTCGACGATGTCGCCGCGGGCGGCATTGGGGTCCCAGGCGCGCAGGTCGACAGGCGTCGCGCCGCCGTCGGCGGCCAACAGCAGGAGGGCCGACCGCGGGCCGGAGACGTCCTGGCCGCCCACCAGCAACCCGTCCCGCCACGGCTCGATGACCGAGGGACTGAAACCGGCAGGGAGTTCGACCTCGTGCCACGCCGGAACCACCGCTGTGCAGGAGGTCGCGACTACCTGCAGCAGCGCCAGCGCGACCGCCGCCGCTACCCGGGGGTGCATACGTCGAAGGGTATTGCCCGGGACCACCGGCGCCGAAGAGGCAGGGGTGAAGCAGGTGGGGGCCGCCGGGAACTGTCAGTGGGACGGCCGACGATGGACCCATGGACGTACTGCACGTGGACTGCGCGACCTGCAGGGCTCGGGGCCCCGCCTGTTCCGATTGTGTGATCTCGGTCCTGCTCGGGCCGGCCACCACCGAGGTCGAGCTCGGCACCGACGAGGTCGAGGCGCTCGATGCGCTCGCCGAATCGGGCCTCGTACCGCCGCTGCGGCTGGTCCGCGGGGTGCCCACCGATCCGGATCCTGAGAGTTCGTTTGCGCGACGGCGGAGCCTCCCTTAGGATTTCTCAGTATTGGTTCAGCCGGTGTTCATGCCGGCTCCGTCGGGAGGGGGCTCATGGGCGCGCGTTCGGCTCTCAGGTCGGTAGTTGTCGCAGCTCTGGCAGGAACCCTCTCGGCAGGTCTGGTCCTCACTCCCGCGCAGGCGGCACCCAATCCCGCACCCTCCCCGGCGCCGACGACCGTCGCCCAGGCGAAGGCGCAGCTCAGGGAACTGGAGATGCAGTCGAGCCAGGTCGAGGAGGATTACGACGAGGCGAAGCTGAGGCTCACCGACGGTGAACGGCGGCTCAAGGCCCTGCAGGCCGACATCGCCACCCAGCAGGCGAAGGTCGACGAACTCGCCGCGCAGGCCCGGTCCATCGCCCTCACCCAGTTCCAGAACCGCGGCATCGACACCACCGTCGAGCTCTTCACCGAGAGCGACCCCGACGGTTTCCTCGACAGGCTCACCACCACCAGCAGCGTCGACGCCTCGATGAACGCCACGCTGCAGGAGCACCAGGCCCAGCAGGCCAACCTCGTCGACCTGAAGCGTGCGGCCCAGGCAGAGGTCGACGCCCTCGACCAGGAGCGGGCCCGGCTCGCCGAACTCGACAAGACCATCGACTCCAAGATCAGCGAGTCCCAGGCACTGCTGGCGAGGCTGACCGAGGAGGAGCGCCGTCGCCTCGAGCAGGAAGAGGCAGCGGGCGCCGCCGGCTTCAGCCTCGGCGAGATCGACGAGGGCAGCTCGGCCCCCGCGTCCGACAGGATCAAGAAGGTCATCGCCTACGCGGTCTCCAAGGTGCCGGGCGGCCAGTACGTCCGCGGCGCCGCCGGCCCGACGGCTTTCGACTGCTCCGGCCTCATGCTCGCCGCCTACCGCCAGATCGGCGTCTCGCTGCCGCACTCCTCGCGTGCGATGTTCGGCATCGGCAAGGCAGTCTCCCGGTCCGAGCTCAGGCCCGGCGACCTGATCTTCTGGTACAGCCCGATCCACCACGTGGGCATGTACATCGGCAACGGCAAGATCGTCCACGCCCGCAACCCGCGCGCCGACCTCGTCGTCCAGACCCTCAGCTCCTACCCGGCACCCTTCACCGGTGCCCGCCGCGTCATCGGCTGAGCGGGCTACCCTCGTCGGTGTGAGGCGGTGCGTAGCGGGACTCGTGGCCGCCATCGCGCTGGCGGCGTCCGGTTGCACGGCGTCCGCGTCCCCGCCCTCGACTGCCCCCGTCCCGGCGTCCACTCCCGAGACCCTGACGCCGCTGGCGACCAACGGCGGGACCCTCTACCTCGCCGACGGGATCGGCGAGGCCGACAGGGCGTCCTGGACCACCCGGCTGGAATGGGCGACCGAGGTGCTCAGGGGCACCGACCTCGGCGCGCTCGACGATCACTGGGACGGGCGGCTCGCCGTCGAACTGCTCACGGACCCCGCGTGGTACCGCGTGCTGGCGGGGCAGGACGCGTCGGCTGCCGCCGCCGTCAGCCGGTGTGACGACGAGGCTGTGACGATCACCGTCAACCCCCTCATCCTCAGCACGAGGGCCGAGTACCTCGACTCGCTGCTGCTGCACGAGGGCGTCCACGCGGCGACCCTGTCGCCGTGCACGCCGGGAGGTCCGCTGTGGGTCAAGGAAGGGCTCGCGGAATGGGTGGCGGGCGAGCACAGCGCGAGCACCAGGCAGGCCACGAAGGCGTGGGTCGAGGACACGGTGAGCTCGTCGGGCGTCCCGAGCGCGCTCCCCGCCGACTCGTCCTTCGTCGGTTCGGGGCAGTCAGCCGCCTACGCGCTGGCGAGCTGCGCTGTGGCAGCCGCCGTCGAGCACGGTGGCAGCGCGTGGGCGATGGGTTACTTCGAGCGGGAACTGGCCGGCGAGGCGGCAACCGCCGACACGGCGAAGGTGACCGGCTGGTACGGCGAGTACGTGAGGAAGCTGGCCGCGTCAGCCTGAGTGCGCGGCGATGAACTCCAACGTGCCGGCGAAGATCTGGTCGGCGTCGTAGTCCATCGTCGCCACGTGGTAGCTGCGGGTCAGCACGTGCTCGGCGAGGTCCTCGCTCGAGATGTGGTTGAGGATGAACTGGGTCGAAGCGGCGGGCACGACGTGGTCGACGGCCGACCTGAACACGATCGTCGGGCAGGTGACGAGGTCGAGGCACGCCCTCACGTCCACCCACATGCGCATCATCGAGTGGGTGGCGCGCAGCGGGGTGCGCTCGTACGCCAGCTCGTCGTTGCCCGGCAGCGCGATGTCGGAGCCGATCGCCCGCACCGACCTGACGAACTTCGAGAGCAGCCCGGCGGGCCGGTCCTTGGGGTAGGCCAGCACCGCGGGGTTGACGAGGATCAGCCCTGCGACGTCCCGGTGGTGTTCGGCCAGCCGCAGCGCCAGCGCGCCGCCCATCGAGAGCCCCGCCACGAACACCTTCTCCGACACGGCGGCCAGCGCGTTGTACTCCCTGTCGACGCAGTGGTACCAGTCCCGCCAGTCGGTGGAGTCCAGTTCCTGCCAGCTCGTGCCGTGCCCGGGCAGCCTCGGCAGCGCGACCCTGTAGCCCGCCTCGGCAGTGACCTCGGCCCACCTGCGCAGCGAGCGGGGAGAACCCGTGAAACCGTGGCAGAAGAGCACTGACACCGGTCCGTCCCCGGCGTGGAAGGGCATCGCGAACTCGGGCACCTGCATGCCGCTATGGTAAAGCTCTGCTTTCGCCGGTCGAGCCCGTCGAGGCCAAGAGATCCCGCTCTCGGCCCGCCCGTCCGGCAGTCGATGAAGCGGGGAGCGCATGCTGTACAGGTTCTTCAAGACGGGGCTGTTCCGGCCGGTGGTGAAATATCTCTTCCGGGCCGACCTGGTGGGCGAGGAGAACATCCCCACGACCGGCGGCGTCGTCCTCGCCAGCAACCACCTCGCCGCGGGGGACACCTTCGTCCTGCCCGCCATGATCAAGCGCCAGATGACCTTCCCCGCCAAGGCCGAGCTGTTCGCGGGCAACCGCGGGCTGGGCTCGAAGGTGGTCGCCTGGTTCCTCAAGGCCGTCAACCAGGTGCCGCTCGACAGGTCGGGCGGCAAGGTGTCGCTGGAGGGGCTGCGACCGGTGCTCGACGTCCTGCACGCGGGCGGGACAGTCGGCATCTACCCGGAGGGGACGCGGTCGCCGGACGGCAGGCTCTACCGCGGCAAGACGGGGGTCGCGAGGATCGCCCTCGCCGCGGGAGTCCCTGTGGTGCCGGTCGCCATGTTCGGCACCGAGACCGTCAAGGGTTTCCTCGGCATCCCGTGGATCAACGAGCCCCGCATCGTGATCGGTGAGCCGCTCGACTTCCACGAGTACTTCGCGTTCGCCGAGGACAGGGCCGTCGTCCGCTGGGTCACCGACGAGGTGATGGCGGCGATCCAGGAACTCTCCGGACAGCAGTACATCGACGTCTACGGCAGTTCGGTGAAGTACGGCAGCATCTCGTCCGCCGAGGCCGACGCCAGGGCGCTGCCCCGTCCGGGCTACGGCGCCACCCCGCCCTCCCCGTGAGGGCGCGGACGGATTGAGGCCCGACCCGCGCCGGGACGTATCCTTGCCGCGTGGTTGAGATGATCCCGACGCTCGAGGACTTACGCCTGCGCCCGGTGGCTCAGCAGCCGCAGTATCCCGATCCCGCCGCGCTCGAGCCGGTGCTGGCAGAGCTGCGGCTCATGCCCCCGCTGGTGTTCGCCGGTGAATGCGACGAGCTCAAGCTGAGGATCGCCGAGGTCGCCGCGGGCCGGTCGTTCATGCTGCAGGGCGGCGACTGCGCCGAGACCTTCGACTCGGTCAGGGCCGCCGACATCCGCGGCAAGCTGCGGGTGCTGCTGTCGATGGCCGTCATCCTCACCTACGCCGCCCAGGTCCCCGTGCTCAAGGTCGGACGCCTGGCGGGCCAGTACGCCAAGCCGCGCTCGAAGGACACCGAGACCCGCGGGGGAGTGACGCTCCCCGCCTACCGGGGCGACGCCGTCAACGGCCTGCCGTTCACGGCCGAGAGCAGGACTCCCGATCCCGAGCGCCTGCTGGGGGTCTACAACCACTCGGCGGCGACGCTCAACCTGATCCGCGCCTTCGTGAAGGGCGGTTTCGCCGACCTGCGGGCGGTGCACACCTGGAACCAGGACTTCGTCAGGAACTCCAACGTCGAAGAGCGCTACGAGGCGATGGCGGACGAGATCCAGCGCGCCCTCGCCTTCATGGTCGCCTGCGGTGTGGACGACGCGTCGCTTCGGACCGTCGACTTCTACTCCAGCCACGAGGCCCTGCTGCTCGACTACGAGCACGCGCTGACCCGCATCGACTCCCGGACCGGCACCCCGTACGACACATCGGCGCACATGGTGTGGGTGGGCGAGCGGACGCGGCAGCTCGACGGCGCCCACGTGGAGTTCATGCGGCACATCCGCAACCCGATCGGGCTCAAGCTGGGCCCGTCGGTCACCCCGCAGGAGGCTGTCGAGCTCGCCGACGCGCTGGACCCCGACCACGAGCCCGGCAGGCTCACCATCATCACGAGGATGGGGGCGGGCAGGGTCCGCGACGTGCTGCCCGGGATCGTCGCCGCGGTGGAGGACACCGGACGCAAGGTGGCCTGGGTCTGCGACCCGATGCACGGCAACACCTTCGAGACCTCGCTGGGCTACAAGACGAGGGCTTTCACCCAGGTCGTCGACGAGCTGAACGGGTTCTTCGAAGTGCATCGCGCCCTCGGCACCTGGCCGGGCGGGGTCCACATCGAGCTGACCGGCGGTGACGTCACCGAGTGCGTGGGCGGCGTCGACGAGCTCGTCGAGACCGACCTCGCCAACCGCTACGAAACCGCCTGCGACCCGCGCCTCAACCGCAACCAGTCGCTGGAACTCGCCTTCACCATCGCCGAGCAGTTGCGGGACGGACGCTCGCTGCGTCCCAACCCCGTGCAGGACTTCCACTTCGAGGACTTCTGAGCGAACCCCGCCCGGCGTCTCGTTTTGACCACAGGCCGTCCCCGACGGTCCTGACTCGCGCAAGGATGCATGCGTGGCTGACCTGATCGACCTGCGTTCCGACACCCTCACCCGTCCGACCGCCGGCATGCGCGCGGCGATGGCCGCCGCCGAGGTGGGTGACGACGTCTACGCCGAGGACCCGACGGTCAACGCGCTGCAGCGGCGGGTGGCCGACCTGCTGGGCCACGAGGCGGGCCTGTTCGTCCCGACCGGCTCCATGGGAAACCTCCTCGGCGTGTGGTCGCTGGTGCGCCCCGGCGACGAACTCGTGTGCGACGTCAGGGCCCACATCGCGCGGGCGGAGATGGGCGCGCACGCCGCGCTGCACGGCATCACCACCCGCACCTGGGATTCGCCCGACGGGTTGGCCGACGCCGCGACGATCGCCGGCATCATCACTCCCGACGCCGGGCCCCACCTGGTGTCGACGGCGGCGGTGGCGTTGGAGAACACCCACAACTTCGGCGGCGGGACGGTCTGGAAGCTGGAGGCGCTGCGCGAGATCTCGGTGCTCTGCCGCGCCGCAGGCGTCGGGCTGCATCTCGACGGTGCGCGACTGTGGAACGCCCACGTCGCCACGGGGGTGTCGCTGGCCGAGTACGGCAGGCTGTTCGACACGCTGAGCGTGTGCTTCTCCAAGGGGCTGGGTGCCCCCGTCGGCTCGATGCTGGTGTCCAGCGCCGACGTCATCGCGCGGGCCCGCGTGCAGCGGAAGCGGCTGGGCGGGGGGATGCGCCAGGTCGGCATCCTCGCCGCGGCCGCCGGCTACGCGCTCGACCACCACCTTGACCGGCTGGCCGACGACCACGCCGCCGCGAGGGCTTTCGCCGACGCCGTGCTCGCCGATGCGCCGCAGGCGCTCGACCCCGCGGGAGTGCAGACCAACATCGTCGTCATCGACACCGACGGGGTGCCGGCCGGCGGGCTGGTGGCGAAGGCGAAGGAGGCGGGGGTCCTGCTCTCTGCCGTGGGGCCGCACACCGTGCGCGCGGTCACGCACCTCGATGTCGACACCGAGCAGTGCGCGGCGGCCGGGAGGCTCGTCGGCGGCCTGCTGTCGGGGTCATGAGAGCGGCGGTCCTGGGCTCGCCCATCGAGCACTCCCTGTCGCCGGTGCTGCACAACGCCGGCTACCGGGCCGTCGGGCTGGACGACTGGACGTATTCCAGCGCCAGGGTCGAGGAGGCCGACCTCGCGGCGTTCGTGTCGGGGCTCGACTCCGACTGGCGCGGGCTGAGCCTCACGATGCCGCTCAAGCGGGCCTGTCTGGACGTCGCCCACGACGTGACGGCGCTGGCCGCCGGCGCGGGCGTGGGCAACACCCTGGTCAGGCTCGCCAACGGCGACTGGCTGGCCGACAACACCGACATCGGCGGCTTGGTGGACGCCTTGGGCCCGTCGTGGAGCGCCGACTGGGGACGCGTGGCCGTGCTCGGGTCAGGGGCCACCGCACGCTCGGCGGTGCTCGCCGTGTCGCTGCTGGGGGCCGACAGGATCACCCTCTACGCGCGCAACGGGGACGCCGCCGCGGGACTCGCGGTCTGGGCGGCGTCGGCAGCCCCGGCCGTCGCCGTCACCACGGCGGCGCTCGACGACTGGCAGGCCGGCGACGAGCCGGCCGTGCTGTCGACCCTGCCGGCCGGAGCGGTGGACGGCGGCGGCCTCCCGCCGCGGGAGGGACTGCTCTTCGACGTCGTGTACGCGGGTTGGCCCACGCCGCTGGCGCAAGCGGCACTCGACGCGGGTATGACAGTGGTGAGCGGCTTCGAGTTGCTGGTGCACCAGGCCGCCAGGCAGTTCGAGTTGTTCACCCAGGTGGCGGCGCCCGTCGAGGCGATGAGGGCCGCAGGCCAGGCGCGGCTCGGGCAGCCCACCGAGGAGGCACGTGGCGGAGGAGGCGGGACGTGATAGTGCTGATCGGCTTCATGGGAGCCGGCAAGACGACAGTGGGCAAGGCGCTGGCCGCCCGGCTGGGGCTGCAGTTCATCGACACCGACCAGGTCATCGAGCAGAGCACCGGGCTCGCGATCTCGGACATCTTCGACGCCTACGGCGAGGCGGGCTTCAGGGAACTGGAGGCGCGCGTGGTGGCCGAGCAACTCGCGGGCCCGCAGGCTGTCGTCGCCCTGGGAGGGGGCGCCGTCACCACGGAGTCGGTCCGTGAGCGGTTGCGCGGGCACAAGGTGGTGCTGCTGGAGATCTCGCTGGCGGACACGCTGAGCCGGCTGGGCGCCGACTCCACCCGTCCGATGCTGCAGCGGCCCGACCTGGCCGAGGTGTTCGCCGACAGGGTCGACCTCTACCGCGAGGTGGCCTCGGTCGGGATCCCCGTCGCAGGCACGACACCGTCCGAGCTCGTCGACCTCGTGGCCCAGTGGCTGGAGGGCGGCTCCCGTCCCGAGGCTGCCGGAGAACCCGGCGGGCAGAGCCGGACGCTGTGGCCCGACGACCCGAGGGCGGCGGTGGTGGACTCCGCCCGCCCAGAGACGACAGAGTAGGAGCCATGGACGTCCTGGTGATCAACGGCCCCAACCTGAACACTCTCGGCACGCGCGAACCCGAGGTGTACGGCCACGAGACCCTCCCCGAGATCGAGGCCGCCCTGATAGCTCA
>JAEWIK010000191.1 GCA_023387135.1 Actinomycetes bacterium
CGGCGAGGGTACGTCTGCCCTCGCCGGGCACTGCGTCCTCGGTGACGCACCAGGATGCTCCCCCGCCTCGCCGCCTACTGGCGCCGCGCCCCACCCCCGCGTCGCCACGCGAGGTACGTGAGCCCGCCGGCGAAAGCGACCAGCGCCACTCCTGCGCCGGGAAGCCACCACCGAGGCTCGGGGTCCTGCGGGACCCCGGTGTTGATGACGGTCACGTCATCGTCAGGCGGGACGTCCCGGGCGGGCGGGGTCACGTCGTCGGTGTCGTCGGCGCACCCGGGCGGCAGGCACTCCTGCCGGGGGTCGGGCAGTTCCGGGCCACCGCCGGTGATGGTCGCGTAGTTGGTGAAGCGGGAGCCGTCCACTCCGTCCTTCACCGTCACCGTGACGGTGCGCAGCGCCTGTTGGCCGGGTGCCAGCGAGGTGGCGGGCCAGGTCACGGCGTGGGCAGCCGCGTCGTAGGAGCCGCCGTCCGACGCCGACGTGAAACTGACCTCCGGGGGCAGGACGTCGACCATCACCACGTCAGGGTCGATCACGGCGGCGGTGTTGGTTCCCACGACCGTGTAGGTGAGGCTCTGGCCGGGCTCCGCCGCCACCTGGCCGTCGTCCTTGGTGACCGCCAGGGACACAGTCGGTTCCACGGCGACCACGTCGCAGCCGTCGGTGTCCGCCTCGAGGGTCTCGTTGTCCTCACACTCCGGGCGGGGTTGAGGGTCGGGATCGTCAGGGTCCGGAGGCTCCCCCTGACTGCCCTTCCCCGGGTCGTCGGGCGAACTGGCCGTGACGGTGTTGACCAGGACGTCCCCCACCGCGAGCCCGGGGGCCTTGATGACGCCCTTCACCTCGACGGTGGCGGTCTCGCCCGCGTCCAGCGTGCCCACGAGCCACGTGCCGTCCTCGATCGTGCCCTTCGACGGCTCACCCCAGGCCAGGCTGCCGGGGTCCACCTGCTCGGGCAGTATCTCGGACACCCGCGTGTCGCGCGTGCGGGCGGGGCCTTCGTTGCCGACGGTGATGCGCCAGGTGACTGTGCCGCCGTCCCTGACGTCGGCATCGACGACGTCCTTCACCACCTTCAGGTTGGACGGCTCGGTCGTGTCGACGTCCTCCGCGCACCGGTCGCGCTCGGCGGCGTCCTCGCAGTCGGGCGGTTCCTGCCCGACGCCCGCCACCGTGACGAGGTTCGGCAGGTCGACGGGCCGCGGCACGCCGGCGTCCACCCTCACCGTGTACTTCCGGGTGGCTGACGCTCCCGCCTTGAGGGCGAAGGCCGGCCACGTGACAGTCACTCCGTCGGCCGAGACCGTGCCGCCGTCCTGCGCGGAGGCGAAGGACACGTGCGGCGGCAGGGTGTCGACGACCCTGACCGACGGCTCGTCGCCGAGACCGTGGTTGGTGACGGTGATCGTGTAGGTGGTCTCGTCACCGGGCTCGAGGACTACCTTCCCGTCGTCCTTGGTGACCGCGAGGTCGTGGGGGGCGAGCCGACTCTCCTCCGCGTCGAGGTACGGGTTGTCGGTGGCGGGAGCGTTGGGCGTCTCGTTGCCTGTCGGCTCGGCGACGGGCAACGTGCCGCCCGACAGCGTCACCTTGTTGGTGACAGACGCCCCCGCCGCGAGGTCGGCGTTCGCCCTCACCGTCACGGTGCCGACGTGCTTCAGCGTCTGCTTGGCGTCCAGCGACACGCCCGTCCAGGTGATGACCCCGCCCGACCTGGTGCCCGTGGCGCCCCCAGCCGACGTGTGCGAGACGTAGGTGGTGCCCGCGGGCAGGTAGTCCTTCACCACGAGCCCCGAGTCGGGAGCGCCGGCGCTCTCCGAGACGTACACGCTGTAGGAGAGCGCCTGCCCCGGCACGACGTGAGCCTCCGCCGGGTCCGCCGCGTTCCAGGCGGCGAAGGCGGGCGACGTGCCTCTCGTGTCGTCCTTGTCGACCCGGGGCGCCGGCTTCGGCGGTTCGTTGGCGGGCCTGTCGTTGCGCATCGCCACGCACTCGACCATCAGGTAGCCGGAGTAACCGCCGTTGGAGTCCTGCGCCGTGGTGAGGCCTTCGGCGCGAATGGCGTTCCCCCAGGCGCTGGCGTTGCCCGGCTTCGGCTTCCAGGACGGGTCGATGCCCGCCAGGTCGATGCCGGGATAGCCCGCGTCCTGCCACACGTCGAGGGCGTCCTTGAACTTCTGCTTGCCGCTGACGGCCGGGATGCCGTTCTTCGGGTTGTCCCCGTCGGGAGCGTCGCCACGTCGGGCCCACGCCACGTACACGACCCTGGCGTCGCTCCGATTGACGGCGCCGTCCTTGTTGGCGTCGCCGCCGGCCGTCGCAGCCTCGCTGAGCGCTGCATTGCAGGCGGTGGTCATGAGCTGCCGCATGGTCTTGCCGATGCCGCTGGGCGCGTTGTCCATCGACGGGTGGTCCTCGTCGTTGGCCACGACGACCCAGTTCGAGCCGCCGGGCACGCGAGCGAGGAACCATTCGGTCGAGGCGGTCCCGGTGCCCTGCGGGAACGAGTAGGCCTCCTGCACGCCGTGCCAGACCGACACCGGCTTGTCATGGGCCATGTAGCCGACCGAGTACCTGTCGTTGCTGCCCGAACCGTTGGAGGTGCCGCCGCCGGCCGCACCACCACCCGTCTCGCCGTCGGCGAGCGCCGCCGGAAGGTAGCCGGTGACGGGTGCGGCGAGCGCAAGCGCCACCACCCCCGCGACGGCGGCCGCGACCCTCCGCAACGACCTCTCCCGGGGTGCGCAGCGGTGGGGCGCCGGCCTGGCCTTCATTGCCTGAGTCATGGTTCCTTCCTTGGGTCGCCTGCGATTCCTGATCCCGGGGTGGAGCGTCGCCACCGTAACGAGCGCGTCAGGCGGGGCCCGCGGATGCGCACACGGCAGCGTTGCCGACTTCGTTTGCCTGTGGACGGCTGGCGCGCTGCGCCCTAGCGGCTGACACCATGGACGGATGCCGTACGCGGATCCGCCGTTGCCGGAGTGGGGAAGCCGGCTCGCCGCGGGCCTGGGCCTCAACCGCGCGAAGGCAGCCCTGCTGCTCGCCCTGGTGGCGGCCGGCGGGTCGGCGAGGGTGGACCCGCTCGCCGAGGCGACCGCCCTCCACCGGGTGACGGTGAACAGGTACCTCCGCGAGTTCTGGCGGGCCGGCTATGTGCGGCCCGACAAGGACATCGGCCCCGGCACGAGGGCGACGTGGAGCCTCGACGCGCCCGCGCTGCACAGCGATCTCGCGGCGCTTCGCGACGTCACGACGCCACCGGACCTCCCGGGACTCCCGGGCGTCCCTGCCGGCCTCGGGCAGAATGGGCGTGTGACCACCGAACCCGAGGGCACGCCCCGCGACCCTGACATCACGCCCGACACGAAGGACTGGACCTGGGTCCTGCAACGCCCGTGCCCCGAGTGCGGCTACGTGGCGTCGTCGATGGACCCGCTGGCGGTGGGAGGTGCGCTGCGGGCCACGCTGCCGCGCTGGGAACTGGCGCTCGCCCGGCCGGACGCCCCGCGCCGTCCGCGCCCCGAGGTGTGGTCGGCGCTGGAGTACGGCGCCCACGTCCGGGACGTCTTCAGGGTGTTCGACACCCGCCTGGTGTCAATGCTGGAGACCGACGACCCGCTGTTCGCCAACTGGGACCAGGACGCCACAGCGGTCGAGGACGGCTACGCCGGGCAGGACCCCGTCGTCGTGGCCACCGAACTGGTGGACGCCGGCGAGGCGATCGCGGCGAGGTTCGACTCCCTCACCGAGGACCAGTTGACCCGGCCCGGCAGGCGCTCGGACGGCGCCGTGTTCACTGTCGATACCTTCGCGAGGTACTTCCTGCACGACGTCCTGCACCACCTGTACGACGTCAACGCCTGACACGCGAAGCAAGCCGTGACCGGCGCCGGGATCGGCGAGCCTGTCACGGCTTGCTGGACGAGTGCGGCGGGAACCGTCCCGCCTCGGGATCAGGCTCCCCAGCCCGCCTGGGTGCCGCCGACGCGCTCGTCGGCGATCTTCTTCAGGTAGCCGCTCGACCCGAACGCCGCCATCGGGTCGGCAGGGAGGCCCCGCTCCTCGCGGAAGGCGGCGAGGTCTGCCCGCACGTCGGTGTAGAAGGCGTCCATGAAGATCTGGTTCGCACCGAGCACGTCACCGGCGGCCTGGGCGGCGAACAGCGCCTCGGAGTCCACCAGCAGCGCCTTGGCAGTCATCTCCTGGACGTTGAGGACAGACCGGATCTGGCCGGGAACCTTGTCCTCCACGTTGTGGCACTGGTCGAGCATGAAGGCGACCTCGGAGTCGGGGCCGTAGCCACCGCCGCGCACCACCTCGTAGATGATCCTGAAGAGCTGGAACGGATCGGCCGCGCCCACGATCAGGTCGTCGTCGGCGTAGAAGCGCGAGTTGAAGTCGAACGAGCCGAGCTTGCCGAGCCGCAGGAGCTGCATGACGATGAACTCGATGTTGGTGCCGGGCGCGTGGTGGCCGGTGTCGAGGCAGACCATCGCACGCTCGCCGAGCGCGCTGCACTGGGAGTAGCTGGTGCCCCAGTCGCAGACGTCGGTGTGGTAGAAGGCCGGCTCGAAGAACTTGTACTCCAGCACGAGCCGCTGGTCGCCGCTCAGCCTGTCGTAGATGACGGCGAGGGATTCGGCGAGCCTGTCCTGGCGTCCGCGGAGGTCGGCCTGGCCGGGGTAGTTCGAACCGTCGGCGAGCCAGATCTTGAGGTCGCGCGACCCTGTCGCGTTCATGATCTCGATGCACTCGAAGTGGTGGTCGATCGCCTTCTGCCTGACGGCGCGGTCGACATGGGTGAGCGAGCCGAACTTGTACGCCTCGTCCTGGAAGGTGTTGGAGTTGATGGTGCCGAGCTTCACGCCGAGGCCCTGCGCGTACTCCGCCAGTGCCGCGTAGTCGTCGACCTTGTCCCACGGGATGTGCAGCGCCACCGTGGGCGCGAGCCCCGTGTACTTGTTGACCTGCGCGGCGTCGGCGAGCTTCTCCCTCACCGTCCGCGGAGTGCCGGGGGTCGTGAACACCTTGAACCGCGTACCCGAGTTCCCGAACGCCCAGGACGGCAGCTCGATGGCCTGGGTGGCGAGCTGGTCAGCGATGGAAGCGAAGGTTGTCATTGCCATTTCTTTCTCAAACGAGGGTGGAGCCTGCATGCTCTGGCCGCGGTGCACTACTGGCGGTCACGTCGATGACTGGTGGGGGTGTGGTGGTGCCTGGGGTGCTGGTGGGCCACCTGGGCGGTGACCCACCAGCTCCGGGTCAGGATCAGAAGTTGAACTGATCGATGTTCTCTGCGTTGAACTTGAAGGGATCGCCGAGGAGGACGGTCTGGTCGGCGCCCACCGTGTAGTCACCGAGCTTGCCGGCGGTGAACTTGTCGCCTTCCTTGCCGGTGATGGTGCCGTCGACCAGGGCCTTGACCGCGTAGGTGGTCAGGTAGCCGAGATCCTCGGGGTTCCACAGCGCGAACTCCTTGACGGTGCCGTCCTTGACGTAGGAGCGCATGTCGTTGGGGGTACCGAGACCGGTGACCATGACCTTGCCCTTGGCGTCAGAGGTGGAGATGTAGCGAGCGGCGGCGGCGATGCCGACGGTCGTCGGCGCGACGATGACCTTCAGCTTGGGGTGCTTCTGCAGCAGCGACGCGGTCTCGTCGAAGGACTTCTGGTCCTGGTCATCGCCGTAGGCGACCTCGACGAGCTTGATGTTCGGGTGGTCGGCGGCGAGGATCGTCTTCATCTGCTCGATCCACGCGTTCTGGTTGGTCGCGTTGGCGGTCGCCGAGAGGACGGCGATCTCGCCGGAGTCACCGGACTGGTCGGCGGCCATCTCCACGAGGGTCTTGGCGATGCCGTCGGCGGTGGCCTGGTTGATGAACAGGTCACGGCAGCCGGGGGCGTCGGAGTCGAAGGTGACGACCTTGACGCCGGCGGACTGGGCGGCCTTGATCGAATCGCACAGCGCCGTCTGGTCGTTGGCGGAGAGCTCGATCGCCGACACCTTCTGCTGGGTGGCGGTCTCGATGTACTGCACCTGGGCGTCGGCGGCGGCCTCTGCCGGGCCGACGAGCTCGGTGGTGGCGCCGATCTCCTTGGCAGCGGCCTCGGCACCCTTGGTCGAGGTCTCGAAGTACGGGTTGCCGAGGTTCTTCGGCAGGACTGTGATCTTCAGGGCGCCGGCAGCGGGGGCCGACGACGACGGGGCCTCACTGGACGGTGCCGGGGCGGCGCTGCTGCCCGGGGTGGTGCTGGCGGGCGTGGTGCATGCCGCCAGCACCGTCATGGCTGCGGCCGACAACGCGACCGCGGTCTTGGTGAACTTCATCGAGGTTCCTTTCGTTGTGCCCGAGATCCGGCTCTGGGTCTCGGACGGGTGTTGGGGAACTGCGTCCCCTGATGTTCCGCCGGGCTGACTCCGGCAGGTCCTCACCCTCCGGTGGTGGCGAGCACTGCTCGCGTCCGTCGGGACTGGATCCACGTGATCAACGAGCCGGCCACCACTGAACCGATCAGCAGCACACCGGTGATGATCTTGATGACTTCGGCTGTCACTCCCACGAGTTGCAGGGCACTCGACAGCACTCCAACCAGCAGCACGCCGGCGACGACTCCGTAGATGGCTCCCACGCCCCCGAACACCGAGACGCCACCCAGCACGACGGCGGCGATCACCTGGAGTTCCAGGCCGTCGCCCACGTCGCCGCGCGCGGTCCCGCGCAGCAGCGTCCAGTAGATGCCGCCCACCGCCGAGATGAGCCCGGCGAGGACGAACAGGATGGTCCTCGTCCGCGAGTTGTTGACGCCGGAGAAGGCGGCGGCCTCCGCGTTCAGCCCGATCGCGTACACGCCGCGACCGAAGGCTGTGAAGTGCAGCAGGTAGATGAAGATCCCCAGCAGCACGACGAAGAACACCATGATGAACGGGATGCCGGTCTGGCCGATCTCGTACTTCGCCAGGGACGTCCAGGCCTCGGGGAACTCGGTCACCGTCTCGGTGCCGAGCAGGCCGACGGCGATGCCCCTGAAGAGCGCCATCGTGCCGATCGTCACCGCCAGGGCAGGCAGTCCGATCCTCGTCACGAGCAGGCCGTTCAGCAGGCCGCCCGCGACGCCGACGACGAGCACCAGCACCATCGCGACCTCGAACGGGACGCCCGACTGGTAGAGCAGGCCGAGCAGCGAGCAGGAGAGCCCGACCATCGACCCGACGGAGATGTCGATGTCGCCGGTGATCATCACCAGCGCCATGGGCAGCGCGATGATGAGGGTCGCGAACATGTTGCGGAACAGGTTGTACGCGGTCAGCCTGTCGGCGAAGAACGGGATCATCAGGCTGGCGACGATGATCGTCACGATCAGCAGGGCCACGATCGCCATCTCGCGGGTCAGGAAGATCCGCTTCCAGAGCGGCTGGCCGTACTCGGGGTAGACGCTCGCGCTCACTGCGCCATCCTTTCTGCGATGAGCCGGCGTCTCTGCCGTGCTGCGAGGACCCTGTCGAGGATGATCGCGCCGATGATGAGGGCGCCCACGACCGCGCGCTGCCAGAACGACTGGATACCGAGGACGGGGAGCGCGGAGTTGATGGTGGCGAGCAGGAAGGCTCCGAACGCCGCGCCGATCACCGTGCCGGACCCGCCGACGATCGCGATGCCGCCGATCACCGCCGCGCCGATGGCCTGCATCTCGTAGCCGGTGCCCGCGTTCGAGGCGATGGTGCCGTAGCGGGCGGCGAACATGGTGCCCGCCAGGCCCGCCATGGCGCCCGAGATCACGAATGCGACGAGCATCCGGCGCCGGGCCGGCAGCCCGTAGAGCTCGGCAGCCTGCGGCGCCGAACCGATCGCGTAGAGCTCGCGTCCCGAGCGGGTGTTGCGCAGGTACCAGGCGGCGATCACGAGGACGACGACGGCGAGGATGGTGAGCGCCGGGATCCCGACCCAGCGGGCGTTGCCGAAGGCGAGGAAGTCGGGGCCGAGTTGGGAGGCGTTGATCCGGGACGAGCCCGCCCACATGATGTTGATGCCGCGGAAGACGTACATCGTGCCGAGGGTGATGACCATGCCCGGCACCTTCGCGACAGCCACCAGGCCGCCGTTGAACAGCCCGAGCAGCGCGCCGAACCCGACGCCGACGACGAACGCGACCACGGCCGGCATCTGCGGCCACGCGATGTAGGTGGACCCGACGAGGAACGCCGTCAGCCCCATCACCGAGCCGACGGAGAGGTCGACCGACTTGGTGATGATGACGATGCCCTCGCCCACCGCCAGGATCAGGTAGATCGCGGGGTTGAGCAGCAGGTTGCGCCAGCCGTCGGGGCTGAACACGAAGTCGGGGTTGACCGTCGCCGTGACGGCGGTCATCACGAGGAACGCGGCGAGGATGGAGGTCTCGCGCTTGCGCAGCAGGTCGGCGACCTTGCCGCCGAAGCTCCTGCCGGGGCTCTCGACCCTCGGGGTCTTCACGTCGACCGCTGTCATGCGGGGACCTCCTCAGGGGCGTGGGTGGCGGCGAACATGACCGCCTCGGGCGTGGCCTCGGCGCGCGTCAGCTCGGCGGTGATCCGTCCCTCGTGCATCACGTAGACCCTGTCGGCCATGCCCAGCACCTCGGGGAGCTCGGACGAGATCATCAGGATGGCGAGGCCTTCGCCCGCCAGTTGTGACATCCGCCGGTGGACTTCCGACTTGGTGCCGACGTCGATGCCGCG
>JAEWIK010000228.1 GCA_023387135.1 Actinomycetes bacterium
ACACGGTGCTGATGGCGAACGCTCCGCAACGGCTGACCGCCACCGGCTATGGCGACCTGATCGAGAAGCTGCCGGCCGCCGCCGACTGGATTCTGGCGGACGAGGTCGGTGTCGAGCCGATCGAGCCCGACATCTGGGAACTGGTGCAGCCTGCCGCGCGCGAGGCACTGGCGGATCCCGCCGCCGTGGCGGCGGGGCGGCCCGAGGCGGTCTCCTCCCTGGCGGAGGCGAGCCTCCTGTCCGGACTGGCGATGCAGGCGATGCGCTCGTCCAGACCCGCGTCCGGGGCCGGTCACCTGTTCTCCCACGTGTGGGAGATGGAAGGGCACGGGGTGGACTGGGAACCGCCGCTGTCCCACGGTTTCAAGGTCGGCATCGGCACCGTCGCCTCCTGCGCGCTGTGGGCGGAAGCGCTGAAGGTCGACCCTGCCGCGCTCGACGTGGACTCCCTCGTCGCCCACGCTCCCGACGCCGCCCAGATCGAGGCGAGGTGCAGGTCGCTGCTGATCCCGCGGCTGGTGGACGCGGCCCTGGAACAGTCGCTGGACAAGCTGGTGACAGGCGACGCCCTGCGGGGGCGCCTGCGGGCCATCCAGCGTCGCTGGCCGGAGATCCGGAGCCGCTGTGCCGCTCACCTCGTGACGCCCGAGGACGCCGCAGCCCGGTTGCGTGCCGCCGGAGCGCCGTACCACCCCAGCCAGATCGGGATCGACCTGCAGCGCCTGCGGAGGACCCACTTCCAGGCGCAGCTCATCCGCTCGCGGTACACGATCCTCGACCTGCTGGCGGAACTCGGCGTCTTCGAGAAGGTGGTCGACACCCTGTTCGGCCCCGACGGGTTCTGGACGCTGCAGCCGGTGCCCGCGCCCGAGCGGAGCAACTGAATGACTGCCGCCGAGCAGCGCGTGGCGCCCCGGCGCTGGTACGGCGCGTACGTCTTCGACCTGGACGGCACCATCTATCTCGGAAACCAGTTGCTCCCGACAGTCTCCGAGACGATCCGGCGGATCCACGAGGCCGGCGTACCGGTGCGCTACCTGTCGAACAACCCGACCCGTGACGTCGGCGAGTACCTGGACAAGCTCGGTCGGCTGGGCGTCCCCGTCGAGCCGGGCGAGGTGGTCAACACCCTGGTGTCCACCACGAGGTGGCTGCTCGCGCACCGCCCCGACGCGGTGGTCTACCCGATCGGGGAGGCACCCCTCCACAGGGCGCTGGCGGAGGCGGGCATCGAGCTCAGCGACGACCCCTCCCGGATCGACATCGTGCTGGCGAGCTACGACAGGACCTTCGAGTACCGGAAGCTCCAGATCGCCTTCGACGCGCTGAGGTTCCACCGGCGGGCCGTCCTGATGTCGACGAACCCCGATCGCTACTGCCCCTTCCCCGGCGGCCGGGGCGAGCCCGACGCCGCCAGCATCGTCGCCGCCATCGAAGCCTGCACCGGCGTCGTCTGTGAGAGGACGTTCGGCAAGCCATCCGAGCTGATGGCCCAGATGGTGCTGCAGACCGTGGAGGCCGAGCCGTCGGACGCCGTCATGATCGGGGACCGGCTCGCCACCGACATCGCCATGGGGATCGCCGCGGGCATGGACACGGCGCTCGTGCTGACCGGCGACTCGCGGCGCGAGGAGCTCGACACGCTGCCGACGTCCCTACATCCCACCTACGTCCTGGAGCAGCTCGCCGACCTGCTCCCGGAGTCGTGAAGCCACCACCTCCACCCGCTCGAGGACTCACTGAAGGAGCGTCATGCACGCCACTCGATCCGACGGTCCACTGGTCGTGGCCGTCGACACGTCCACGACGGCGACGAAGGCCGTCGTCGTCGACCCCACCGGACGGGTGCTCGCGACGGGACGGAGCGACATCCCGCTGTACACCCCCGCGGACGGCTTCTACGAGCACGACCCGCGCGACTGGTGGCGCACCACCGACGAGGCGGTCAGCGCCGCCGTCGCCGCACTCGACGGGGTCGACCGCTCCCGGATCGCGGCGATGTGCGTGACTCCGCAACGCCAGTCCTTCGGCCTGTTCAGGGCCGACGGCGAGCCGATTCGGCGCGGGCCGCTCTGGCTCGACAGCCGCGCTTCCGAACAGGTGGCTCGCTACGGCAGTGAAGCAGTCCACCAACTCTCCGGCATGCCGCCGGACGTCACCCCGTCGCTGTACAAGCTGGCGTGGCTGAAGGAGAAGGAACCTGACATCCTCGCGGCGGCCGACAAGGTGGTCGGCGTCCACGGCTACGTGACGTTCTGCCTCACCGGCGAGTGGCTGGACTCGACGGCGACCGCCGACAGCCTCGGGCTGTACGACATGGTGCGCCTCGACTTCGCCGACGCGCTGCTGGAGATCGCGGGAACCTCGCGCGCGCAGATGGCCACGCTCGTCCCGGCCGGGGACGTCATGGGCGAGGTCAGGGCGGAGATCGCACGGGGCTGGGGCCTGACGGGTCCGATCCCGCTGGTGGCAGGCTGCGGGGACGGGCAGGCCGCCGCCCTCGGCGCCGGAGCTGTCAGGCCCGACGAGGCGTACCTGAACATGGGCACCGCCATCGTCATGGGCGTGCACTCGGAGACGTACCGCTGCGGTTCGGTGTACCGGACCGACGTCGCCGGGCTACCGGGCCAGTACGTCCTGGAGGCCGTGCAGAACTCGGGGGCCTACCTGGCGGGCTGGTTCCGCGAGAACCTCGGCGACCCCGCGCTGGGCGGCAAGCCCGATCCGGAGCTCGACAGGCAGGCCGCCGCGGCCGGGATCGGTGCGGCAGGGCTGGTGGCGCTGCCGTACTGGAACGCCGTGCAGAGTCCCCACTGGGATCCTGTCGCGCGCGGGGCCATCGTCGGTTTCACGGGCGGGCACGGCAGGGGGCACGCCTACCGGGCAGTCCTCGAAGGCCTGAGCCTTGAGACTGCGCGCAACCTCCGCAGCATGGAGGAGGACGCCGGGACCGCGATCAGCCAGGTGAGGGTGATGGGTGGCGGCCAGCGCTCGCCGCTGTGGCGGCAGATCATGACCGACGCCCTCGGCATCCCTCTCGTCGCCTGCGAGGCGGACGAGATCTCGGCGCTCGGGGCGGCCATCATGGCGATGGCGGTGACGGGAGCCCACGGTGCCGTCCCCGACATCGCGCGCAGCGCCGGCGAGATGGCGAGGCAGGGCGAGGTGTACGAACCCGACCTCGCGGCGCATCGGCAGTACCTCGAGATCGGCGAACTCCAGGGCGAGCTGTACGACCGCCTGAAGGACCTCTTCCCCAAGCTGCACGCCTACGCCGCAGGACACCCGCAGGAGAGCCCCGTCACCTGAGCCACTGCCGTCCCGCCGGGGCGCCCGGCGCGGCGGCTACAGCGTCGACATCCCTCCGTCGACGAAGAGCATGCCGCCGGTCGCGTACGCCGACTCGTCGCTCGCGAAGTAGACGTACGCGCCGGTGGTCTCCTCGACGGTGCCGGGACGACCCATCGGGATCCTGGCGTCGATGGCCTGCGCCAGCGCCGGGTCGTTGCGGATCTTGTCCACCAGGGGAGTGAGGGTGTGGCCGGGGATGACAGTGTTCACGCGGATCCCGTCCTTGGCGTAGTCCATGGCGGTGGTCCGGGCCAGCCCGTGAGTGCCTGCTTTGGTCGCCGAATAGGCGGAATACCCGGCACCTTCGCCGGTGATCCCGGTGGGTGACCCCGACACGATGATCGACCCCCGCATGCCGGATCGGGGCTCCTGGGAGAGCATGCGCCGCACGGCGCAGCGCACGGTGTGGAAACATCCTGTGAGGTTGATGTCGACGGTGGTGCGCCAGACCTCCGGCGGCACGTCCGAGATCCTGGCGTCCTGGCCGATGAGCTGGACGGCCGCGTTCGCGACCACGACGTCGAGCCTGCCGGGCACCTGCGCGAAGGCGTCCTCCACCGCCTCGAGGTCGGTGAGGTCGCACAGCAGCACGTGGGCCCTGTCACCGAGCCCGGCGCACGCCGCTTCGAGGTTCTCCCGGTGCCGCCCGAGGAACCAGACGTCGGCGCCCTCGGCGACGAAGCGGCGAGCCACGCCGCGTCCGATCCCGGAGCCCGCACCGGTGACGACGGCGTGAAGCCCCGACAGTTGTTCAGCCATGGATGGCCTCCTCGATGGCGTACGTGGCGGGCGCCGTCAGGCGCTGGCGCTCCTTGAGGTACCCGACGGCGTCGCGCACCCAGATCTCCTCCAGCTCGCAGGTCCGAGCGAGTGTCTCCTGTCTGGTGAGCCAGTGCTCGACGATCTGGTTGACCGCGCGACCCTTGGCGTCCAACTCCGTGACCATGGCGTCATAGTCGAGCAGGCCCGCTCCCAGCGGAGCCCCAGCGAGGGTGAACCCGATCATCCCCTCCTTGCGGGAGAAGGCGAAGTCCTTCACGTGCAAGTTCACCACGTAGGGCGCTGCCTTGGTGATGACCTCGGTCGGATGCTCCAGCCTGGCCACGCTGTTGCCGGGGTCGAGGCAGATGCCCAGCGCCGGCGACGCCACCGCCTCGACCACTCCGACGAGTTCGTCGGTGCTGAACTGCTCGTAGGTCTCCAGGCCCAGGGTCACGCCGGCGCGTTCGTAGGCGGGCAGGACGCTGGCGAGGGACGCGACGGCGTCCCTCGGTGTCGGTGTGCCACGTGGACTGCTCAGCATCGACCTGACGAACCGCGAGCCCGTCGTGACGGCGAGGTCGAGGAAGCGCAGCAGGTGCTCGCTCTCGACGCCCTTGGTGCCGAGCTCAAGCTCGAGTCCCAGCGTCCGCGCCTCGGTCGTGACCTGACTGACGAAGGTACTGTCGCCTGCGTCCAGGGCTGGTTGGTCGCACACCTGAACCAGACCGACCCCCAGCGCCGAGACCGCCTGCAGGACTTCCACGACGGTGAACGGACGGGGGTTGTCGGGGTGCATCCGCCAGCTGAAGGCGTAAGTACTCACTCCAAGCGTCACTCGAACCTCCATTGCTTCTGGTACGCCAGTGGTATCGCGTTGAGATCTTAAGGCCGACGGGCCGAGCCTGACTACACGTTTCGGGTCCTACGCAGTTTTTTGCATCGGCCTCAGCGTCCCCCTTGACCACGCGAACTCCACTGATATCCTACTGGCATCCTAGTTGGATAACAGCGGGAACCGACGGTCAAGGCCGACCCCGCTGCTTCGCGCAGGAAGCGCTCAAAGGAGAGCAACATGAAGAAGACCTGGAGGGTGCTCGCTGTCGGCTGCTTCCTCACGCTGACCTCGGCGTGCGGAAGCGTCGGAGGAGGCACCGCCACCAGCGGACCCGCCACTGACCCGGGCCAGTCCCAACCACCGGCTGCCGCCGGCCTCAACCTCGATGTGCCGGCAGGCTCGCTTGCCGACAAGACGATCTGTTTCAACTTCCAGGCACTGGAGACCGAGTTCTGGGCGGCGGGCAAGACGGCCATCTCCGAGGCGCTCGTCAAGTCCGGCGCGAAGGTCCTGGAGTTCAACTCGAACGAGGACGCGAACCGCCAGCTCGAGCAGATCAAGGACTGCATCACGCAGAAGGCCGACGGCATCATCTTCATCCCGCAGGACGGCGCCAGCGCCAACACTGTGATCAAGGCCGCCAACCAGGCCAACGTGCCTGTCGTGGCGTTCAACCGTCCGCCGGCCGACGACTCCGGCAAGGCCATCGTCGTGGTGGCGGACAACCGCGGTGTCGCCAAGCAGACAGTCGACTACATGGTGAGCGTCGCCCAGAAGCAGAAGGAAGCCACCGGCAAGAAGCTCCAGCCGCTGATCATGGTGGGCGATCTCGCCGACGTGAACGCCGTCGATCGCCGCAGCGGCTACTACGACGCCGTCAACGGCCACGACGACCTGTTCGAGAAGACCATCGAGGTCGAGACCAAGTGGGACGCCACCACCGCGCAGCAGAACCTGCAGAGCGCCCTCCAGGCCAACCCGAACGTGGACCTGATCTTCACCTCGTCCGACTTCATGTACCCGCAGATCCAGTCGGTGCTGTCGCCGCTGGGCAAGTGGAAGCCGTCCGGCGAGCAGGGCCACGTGATCCTCGGTGGACTCGACGGTGACAACAGGGCCTGCGGCCTGATGAAGTCGAAGTACGTCGACTCCACGGGCGTCCAGGACCTGCTGTTCGAGGCCGAGAAGTCCATCACCGAACTGACGGCGGCGATCAACGCCGGCGAGAAGCAGCCCGGCAAGGTCGTCCGCGACCCCGGCTTCGCGCTCACCCTGGCCAACCTCGA
Organism: Actinomycetes bacterium; assembly: GCA_023387135.1. GTDB lineage: Bacteria > Actinomycetota > Actinomycetes > Propionibacteriales > Propionibacteriaceae > Propionicimonas. The sequence goes on from JAEWIK010000228.1 coordinate 6,235, forward strand.
CACGAAGCAGTCGGACATGTGGGGTTGCGTCATCGAGCCGCCGATGTAACGATCCCCTCTGGGTGGGCCCCCGGCCGAGTCGCCGGCCGGGAGGCCCACCTGCCTGTCGCCGCCTCAGGAAAGCAACCATGGACACTGACTCTCCACCGATGCAGAAGCCCGTACTGGATCCCACGACCCGCCCCGCCGCAGACGCGCGGCGGCCGCTGTGGCGCCGGTTCCTGGACTCCGACCTGTTCGTACTAGGGCTCACCGTCGTCGTGGTGGTGGTGGTCGTGCCGTTCACCCACGGCTTCCTGACGTCGGGCAACCTGCTGAACGTCGCCTCCAACTTCTGGCCCCTGCTCCTGATCGTGATCGGCCAGACCTTCGTCCTCATCGCCGGCGGCATCGACCTCAGCCAGACCGCGATCATGGCGTTCACCAGCGTGTTCGGCACGATGCTCGTGACCACCAGCGCCGCTCCGACGCTCTATGCCAAGAGCCCGTTCTGGGGCATCTTCTTCACCGAGTCGGGAGGCATCCTGGGCTCGGGCATCGGTGTGGGAGCGGCGTGGCTGATCATGCTGGGCCTGGGCGCCCTCGTGGGCGCGCTGAACGGCATGTTCGTGGCCCGGGTCGGGATGCCTCCGTTCATGGTCACGCTCACCACGACCTTGTTCATCACCGCCTTCACCGTGTGGTCGACGAAGTCGGAGAACATCCTCAACCTGCCGCCCGCCTACGACTGGCTCGCCACCGACTGGGTGGCAGCGTGCATCGCCGTCGTGATCGCCGTCCTCGCCCACGTCGTCCTGTCGCGATCCGTCTACGGCCAGTGGCTCTACTCCACCGGCATCAACTCCCGCACCGCACAGGTGTCGGGTGTCCCCGTCCGGCGCGTGATCGTGTTCGCCTACCTCCTCAGCGGCCTGTTCACCGCCATGGGAGCCGCGCTGTACACCGCCAGGCTGGGAGCCGGCCGTCCGACCCTCGGCGCGAACCTGCTGATGGACGTCATCGGCGCGGCGGTCATCGGCGGCGTCAGCCTGATGGGCGGACGCGGGCGCATCACCGGAGCGGCACTCGGTGTGCTGTTCTTCGTGGTGCTCACCAATGCCCTCAACCTCATGGGGCTGGAGTTCTACACGATCATGTGGATCAAGGGGCTGGTCATCCTGATCGCCGTCGCCATCGACACGCTCCGCACCCGGATGGAGAGCCGCGCATGACCACCGATCCTGCTCCCCGCCTGGTCTTCGAGGGAATCGAGAAGGGCTTCTTCGGCGTCCCCGTGCTGCGCGGCATCGACATCACCCTCGCACCCGGCGAGATCGTCGGGCTCGTCGGCGAGAACGGCGCAGGCAAGAGCACCCTCATGAACATCCTCGGCGGCGTGCTGACGCCGGACGCGGGAAGCATGCGCCTCGACGGGGTGGAGTACGCGCCCAACAACCCGATCGACGCCGGACGCGCCGGCGTCGTGTTCGTCCACCAGGAACTCAACCTGTTCCCGAACCTGTCCATTCAGGACAACATGTTCATCACCGACTTCCCCAAGGCGGCGGTGCCGACCTTCATCAGCCCGGGCAAGGCGAGGCGCCGTGCCCGTGAACTCCTGTCCCGGATCGGGCTGGAGCGCGATCCGCGCACGACTGTCGACCTCCTGTCCCCGGGCGAACGGCAGCAGTTGGAGATCGCCAAGGCGCTCAGCGGGGAGCCCCGGGTCGTCATCTTCGACGAGCCCACGACGTCGCTGACGGCGCGCGAGACCAAGCGGCTGTTCGCGCTGATCCGCGAACTCAGCGACGAGGGCGCCTCGATCATCTACATCTCGCACATCCTGGGCGACGTGCTGGAGCTCTGCGACCAGGTCGTGGTGCTGCGTGACGGCTCGCTGGTGGACGCGGGCCCGAGAGAGTCGTTCACGATCGGCAGCATGATCTCCAGGATGGTCGGACGGGACCTCGACCGGCTGTACCCGGAGAAGCAGGCCCAGCCGACCGACGAGGTGGTGCTGGACGTCCGCGGTCTCAGCGAGCCGGGCACCATCGAGGACGTCACCTTCCAGGTTCACGCCGGCGAGGTCGTCGGGGTCTTCGGCCTGATGGGCGCCGGGCGGTCGGAGATGGCCCGCATCGTCTTCGGGCTCGACCGGCACAAGTCGGGACAGGTCCTCGTGAAGGGCGTCGAGCGGCCGCGGGCCGACCCGCGCTCGAGGATCAACGCCGGCATGGGCTTCGTCACCGAGGACCGGCGCAACGAGGGCCTGCTCATGGACTCGTCGGTGACGAGCAACATCGGGCTGGCGGTGCTGCCGCGCTTCGCGACGGCGCTCGGCCTCGTCCGGACGGCGGCCCTCAGGCTGGCGGCGCTCGATTCCAGCAAGAAGCTGAACCTGAAGTCGTCCCGTCCTGACCGCCAGCCGGTGAGGTCCCTGTCGGGTGGCAACCAGCAGAAGGCGGTCATCGCCAAGTGGCTGCTGACCAAGCCCGACATCCTCATCCTCGACGAGCCGACGCGCGGCATCGACGTGGGCGCCAAGCACGAGGTCTACACGGTGATCGACGAGCTGGCCAGGCTGCAGACGGCGGTGCTGATGATCAGCTCGGAACTGCCCGAGCTGATGAACACCTGTGACCGCATCCTCGTGATGCGGCGCGGTGAGGTGGAGGGCGAGTTTACCGCCTCCGAATTCGACGAGACGAAGATCCTGGCGGCGGCGTTCGGCCAGTCCGATGCCGCCTCGGACGTGAGCCCTGCCGTGCACGCCGGTGCGGCGGTACCCGGAGAGGTGGCTTGAGATGCTGAACGTCAGGCTCAATCGGAACGAGCTCGGCCTCGTCCTCCTGCGCAACATGCCGCTGGTGCTCCTGGCCGTGGTGTTCCTGTCGTTCTCGCTGCTCGACCACAGGTTCTTCGACGTCCAGACGCTGGTGAACATCGCCCGCCAGGCGAGCTACGTGGGGATCCTCGCCGTCGGAATGACTTTCGTCCTGCTGACGGCGGGCATCGACCTGTCGGTCGGCGCGGTGGCGTACCTCGCCGCCGTGCTGGTGTCGGAGCTGCTCAAGCAGACGCCGCTTCCGGTCATGGCCCTGCCGATCGCCATGATCGGGATCGGCGTGGTGGCCGGAACCGTGTCGGGCTCGATCACCGCGTTCGCGAAGATCACCCCGTTCATCGTCACGCTCGCCGGGATGAGCGTCTACCGCGGCTACGCCCTCGGGGTGTCGCAGTCGCGCGAGGCTAACTTCCCGTTGGGCCTGACAGAACTGGGCAACCTGCCGATCCTGGGCATCCCGCTCCCGATCGTCATCTTCGTGCTGGTCGTCGTGGTGGCGCAGCTCGTGCTGTCACGGACGGCGTACGGTCGCCAGTTGTACGCGGTCGGCCAGGACCCCGACGCCGCGACGCGCGCGGGCATTCCCACCAGGCGGGTGATCGTGTCGGTGTACGTCATCGCGGGAGCACTCGCCGGCCTCGCCGCCTTCGTCGCGGTGATCCAGATGGGGACGATAGTGCCGTCGTTCGGGACCGGCGACGAGTTCGACGCGATCGCCGCGGCGGTGCTCGGTGGAGCAAGCCTGTTCGGCGGACGCGGCACAGTGTTCCCCGGGACCGTGGCGGGCACCCTGCTCGTCCAGATGATCGCTGTCGGCATGGTGTTCACCCAGGTCGACCTCTACCTGACCCCGATGATCAGCGCCGCGGTCATCTTCGCCGCCGTCCTGCTGGACACGCTGCGGACCCGTCAGTTGGCCAAGATCAGCAAGCGGACGATCAGGGTGGACCTGCCGAGCGAGCCGCGAGTCCACGCGGCCGTGCACTGAGTTCTGCGAAGCGGAGCCTGACCCGACCTCGGGTCAGGCTCCGTAGCGTCCGCCCATGAGGAGGAAGCGCTTGCCGTTGGTCAGGTGCTGTTCGACGCGCTGCATGGCGAGTTCGCGGTCCCCGTCGCGCAGGGCCTCATAGATGCCGGCGTGCTCGGCGTGGCTGAGCGGCGGCACCGCGGGATCCCGCAACGCGATCTGTTCGACGACCCTGCTGAGCTTGTCGCTCTGCCGCGCCATCACCCATTCGATCTGCGCGTTGCCGAGGAAGTGGGCGAGCATGAGGTGGAATTCGGCGTCGGAACGCTGCCAGCCCTCGATGTCGATCTTGCCGGTCACCTGCCCCGCCTGCCTGGAGAGGTTGGCTTCGAGCTGCAGCTTCTGGTCGTCGGTGAGCGCTCCGACGAGCTCGCGCGCGATGAACATCTCCAACGCGATCCGCAGGTCGTAGTGGTCGGCGATGTCACGCGGCGCGAAGTCCTTCACGATGACCCCGCGCTGCGGCGCGATGGTCACGAAGTCCTGTTCGGCGAGGCGTTCGAGGGCGGCGCGGATCGGCGTCTTGCTCATCTGCAGCGTCGCGCACAGGTCGCGCTCCGACAGGAACGTTCCCGGAGGGCACGTCCCGTCGAGGATGAGCTGCTTGATGTGCTCGTAGGCTCGCTCCTTCATCAGGACACGTTCTCCGCTGGCGCCCTCGCGCTCGACTGTGGTGCTCACGTGCGTGTTCTCTTCCTCTGGGTCGTCTCTGCTGTCACGGTACTTGCTGGCCGGCCCGCCAGGGGGCGCGATTTCACCGCTAGCCCGTAGCGGGTGGGGGAACCATCGCGGACGAGGTCGCTGACATCGGCGATGCAGAGCCGCTCCACCTGGTTCGCTTCGAGCGCATCGATGCTGTCTGCCAGCCATTCTGCTGGGAGCCCGTCGATGCTGGGGCGGAATCCCGGCGGGTCGTCGTGGCGACGTTCCCGGCCCTGGAACGGGCCCAGGGCGAGAGCGGCGCCGGGGACGCGGGCGCGCAGGGTCGTCACGACGTCGGGCAGTGCCTCGCTCGTCTCCAGGACGCTCAGGGTGTCGACGGCATGCACGGTCGGGGTGAGGGTGCAGGTGAGCGTCGGCAGGTGAGCGAGGTCGTGGCGTTGGAGTTCGCACAGGTTGAAGGGCGTGCCGCCGGCGAGGCCGACGTCGCCCAGCTCCCGTGCGGCGAGCGCGGCGAGTTCGGGTCCTGTGTACTCGGTCGCCGTTCCACCCCTGGCGTCGGCGGGCAGGATCAGCACGAGGTCGGGCCGGTGCAGGTCGACCAGGCGCCGGACGTCGTCCCAGGGCGTCAGCGCGTCGCACCACAAGGTGAGCTCCCGGGCGAAGCCTGCCCTTTCCGCCTGGCTCAGCCTGTGCGCCGCGCGCTCCAGGAAGCCGGGCTCGTCGGGATGCGCCTCGATGCGGAGCGCCTCGACACCGAGGGAGGCGAGCACCCGCAGGTCGGCGTCGGAGGCGTCGCGGAGGAGCGCGCTCAGCCTCGTCCTGTGGGCGCCGACGGGCCGCGAGACAGGCGGTGCAGCGGGCCTCGGCGCCACGGAGCCCAGGGCGGTGCGGCGGAGCGTGACTGTCTGGGTGAGGCTCTGGCCGGCGGCCAGCCGGTGGGGACGGGGGAGTGCCAGCGGGGTGGAGTAGATCTTGAAGGACGCGTCGGTCCAGTTCCGCTGGTCCTCCAGTTCGAACTCGTCCCCGGTGAAGGCGAGCTCGTAGCCGTGGTCACCCTGCGTCCAACCGAACGCGGTGAAGGGGCCGAGCGCGGGCTGCGGGCCGGTGGGGCCGAGCGGCTGCGGGGCGACGAGCGGAGAGAGCGTCTCGGCCACCTCGCCGGCGGCCGTCAGGTACCTCACCGGGGAGCCCGCGAGGGTGGGCGGCAGCAGGACGCACCAGCCGATGCGGTTGTAGAGCACGTCGCTCGTCGCCAGCACCTCGACCTCGCAGGTCAGGGAGTCGGGCGCGAGCCGCAGCCGCGCGCCGGCCCGCAGTTCGCCGCCTCGGGGCAGCGCGAACCTCGCCCGCCAGCCGAGGCCGGCCTCGACCGGAACCGGCTCGACAGCCTCGGGCGGGATGGTCGCCCAGTCGGGGTCGCGGACGGCGAAGTACAGCCTGCGGACGACCTCGTCGTCGTCCCAGCAGACGTACCGGAGGTCGAGACCGTCCGGATGCGCACATGCAGAACCGGCCCGCAGAGGTGGGAGTCCTGCCGCGTGCCGGTTCATGCAGAGCCTCGCTATCCGCCGGTGATGGAGACCGTGCTCTTCTTGATCTCCACCGGGTCAAGAATGCGGTACCAGTCGTCCTTGAACAACACTGTCTGGGCTTCGTGCGCCGCCTTGATGGCGCCGTCGGAGAGCTTCCAGTCGAGTTCGTCGAAGATGAGCGAGATGGCGATCTGCAGGTGCCCCATGAAGAAGTCGTTGACCGCTTCGGCGGGCACGCCGGCAGCCTTGACGCGCTCCCTGGTCTGCTTCATCAGCTCGAGGCACGCGTTCGTGACGCTCTCGCTCATGGCCGGTTCGAGCATGGCCATCTGGTCGACGGTGATCCGGTGGCTGCGGCTGATCGGTGCGAACATGTCGCGGCACAGCTTCTCGATCATGGTCGCCTTGCTCTCGTCGCCCCAGGCCTTCGCCCAGACCAGCGCCTGGTGGGCGAGCCCGCCGCCCCAGAAGTCGCGGCGTGCCTTCGGGTCTTCTTCGGCGAGCAGGTCGTAGAGCGGCGGGTGCGTCGGGTGCATCACGTAGTAGCTGATGTCCTCCCGCCTGGGAACGCGTCCGGCGTGGGCAGCGGCCGGGTCGAGGCTGAGCAGGCAGGTGCCGGGTTCGAGGCGCGGAACGAGGTCTTCGGAGATCGGGCCGACGATCCGGTCGGGGACCGCGAGGACCACGACGTCGCAGCCCTGGAGGGCGAGCTCGAGCGGCGTCGCCACGGTCCCGAACTCGTCGGCGATGAGCTGCTGCCCGCGTTCGGCCGGCTCGACGAAGGTGAGGGAGTAGTCCTTGAGCTGAATGAGCGAGCGGGTGACACGACGGCCCATCGCTCCGCCCGCTCCCATAATGGTGACGTTCACCATGGCTTTCATTGCCTTCCGACGAGGAGGGTCGAGGACGCCCCCATCAACTGGCTCGCGTCATCGCTAATACTTGAATCCTACTGAGATTCTAGTTGAACGTCAACCGGTTCGGCCCCTCTTGTGCGCCCCCGCGGACCCCTGATCTGCGGTTTGGCTGCAGCGGCGGGGACCCGTGCTTATGCTCGAAATGCTGGTGAGAGGAGTGCCTGAAGAAGGAGTGGTGATGGTCGACGTTGTCATCCTTGGCGCAGGGGTCTCGGGTCATACCGCGGCGCTGCACCTGCGACGGTTGCTGGGGCGCGAGCACAGGGTCACAGTGGTGTCGCCGAACTCGCAGTGGAACTGGATTCCTTCCAACATCTGGGTCGGGGTGGGCGAGATGGCGAAGAAGGACGTCGTGTTCCCGCTCGCGCCCGTCTACTCCCGCAAGGGCATCGAGTTCCGCCAGGCGAAGGCCGTGGCGATCCGTCCCGACGGCGACAGGGACGACGGCCGCGGGGCCGTCGACATCGAGTACACGGCTCCCGACCGGGCGGGCACCACCGAACGCTTGCGCTACGACTACCTCATCAACGCCACCGGCCCCAGGCTGCGGTTCGAGGCCACCGAGGGCATGGGCCCTGGCGGGTTCACCGAGAGCGTCTGCACCGCCGACCACGCCGTCGAGGCCAACCACAAGCTGCGTGCCGTGATCGACGTGCTCAAGTCGGGAACACCGCAGACCCTGGTGGTCGGCATGGGCCACGGCACGTGTACCTGCGAGGGGGCCGCGTTCGAGTACGTGTTCAACGTCGACCACGAACTCCGTGAGGCGGGCGTCCGTGACCTGGCCAAGCTCGTCTACCTGACCAACGAGGCCGCCTTGGGCGACTTCGGGGTGGACGGCATGGTCTTCGACCAGCAGGGCTTCCAGACCACCAGCGAACTGTGGACAGGGTCGCTGTTCCGCGAGCGAGGCGTCGAGGCGATCCTCGGCGCCCACGTCTCGAAGGTCGAGGAGCGGGTCATCCACTACGAGACGCTGGACGGCAGCACCCACTCCCTGGATTTCGACTTCGCGATGCTCATACCGCCCTTCGGGGGCGTCCCGCTCAAGGCGTTCGACGCCGACGGCAACGACATCACCGCCGACCTGTTCGCCCCGTCGGGATTCATGAAGGTCGACGCCGACTACACCGCGAAGCCGTACGAGGAGTGGCGGGCGGAGGACTGGCCGACCACCTACGCGGTGCCCGGTCACAGCAACATCTGGGCGGTCGGCATCGCCTTCGCGCCGCCGCACCAGATCTCCCGGCCGCTGAAGACCGCGAACGGCACTGTCGTGGCCCCCTCTCCACCGCGCACCGGCATGCCGTCGGGGGTGATGGGCAAGACGGTCGCCCTCACCATCGCCGACCGCATCAAGCACGGCCCGTCGAGCGCCCCGCACACAGCGTCGATGGCGCGGATGGGGGCCGCGTGCGTCGCCTCGGCGGGCACCGGCCTCACGAAGGGGTCGGCGGCCGCGATGACGATGCTGCCGGTCGTCCCCGACTACCAGCGCTACCGCACAGGACGCGACGAGCGCGAGACCCGCGGCGAACTCGGCCTGCACGGCCACTGGGTGAAGCTGATGCTCCACTACCTGTTCCTCTACAAGGCCAAGGCCCGCCCTGGCTGGCAGCTCATTCCGGAGTGACGATGACGCACCTCACCACACCGACCCCGGCCGCCGGCGGCGACCCGGTCGTCGACCTCTCCAAGGCCCCGATGCCCACGGCGAAGACGCTCAGGATGCGCCAGAACCTGCCCTTCCAGTTCACGCGCTTCCTGTCGTTCAACAGCCGCATCATGCGCATGGTCATCAAGGGCCACCACTGACGGGCTGGGCTGACGGCAGGTCGTGACGGGCCCGGCGCTGCCGGGCGGCGTCCGCTCGCGACGTTCGGGCTTCTTTCGCGGCGCGACCAAAGTTGCTTCGACCTGACCCCAGACGCTGCGGATGTCGAATAGAGTGCGCAACGACTCAGGAGGTAGCGATGGCCGCTGCATATCCCCATCTCACGAGCGCGGGCGGGATCTATTCGCTGGTCCGGGACGGCCGGGCGTCGTCGCGGTCCGACATCGCGAAGCTCACAGGGCTGGCACCGTCCACCGTCACCACGCGCGTCGAGGAGCTGCTGCGTCACGGGTACCTCGTGGAGTCCGGCGAAGGTTCCTCGCGCGGCGGCAGGCGGCCACGGATGCTGAGCATCGCCCAAGACAGCCGGCTGGTGGCCGGCGTCGATGTCGGGGCGCAGCACGCCACCATCGGCATCTACGACGTGGCGGGCGAGGAGACCACCGGACGGCAGATCGACCTCGACATCGCCCAGCCGCCTGAGTCGGTCCTGCGCCGGGTCCATGAGGCGATCCTCGACCTGTTCTCGGCCCTGGACGGCGATCACGACCTGGCGGGCATCGGCATCGCGCTTCCGGGCCCGGTCAGTGTGGAGAGCAAGGTGATCTCGCCGTCCCGGATGCCGGGCTGGAACGGCATCGATCCCGCGGCGATCCTCGCCGGCAT
>JAEWIK010000267.1 GCA_023387135.1 Actinomycetes bacterium
GGCGTGGAGGCCCTCGCTGCGCCGCGAGCGAACGGCGACAATACCTACCAACGCCGCGGCCGACTCACCGAACCGAGGCTCGCCGGCTTCTCCCATCAGGAGGGATCTCCCATGACGTCGACCGCCACGCCAAGGCGCGCCTCCCGGGCGGTCGTTCGGGCACCCGGCCGCCGGCGCAATCCCGTCGCTCCCTATGTCCTGCTCCTCCCGGCCGTCCTCGTCCTCCTGCTGGCCCTCGGCTACCCGCTGGTCTGGCAGGTCATCACGTCCTTCCAGTCGTTCGGCCTGGCGCAGCAGTTCGGCCAGCCGCCCGAGTTCGTCGGCTTCGGCAACTACGTCGAGATCTTCACCGACCCGCGGGCGTGGACGGTGATCGGAAGGTCCCTGCTCTTCTGCCTCGTGAACGCCGTCATCACAGTGGCCCTCGGGGTCGGTTCGGCGCTCGTCATGAAGGCCGCCACCAACGCCTTCAGGCTGATCCTCCAACTCGCGATGCTGCTGGCCTGGGCGATGCCCGTCGTGGCCGCCGTCACGGTCTGGATCTGGCTGTTCGACTGGCGCCGCGGGGTCATCAACTGGTTGCTGTCGAACGTGCTCGGCCTCGACCAGTTCTCCAGCTACAACTGGCTGGGCAACCCCCTGACCTTCTACCTGGTCGCCACCATCATCGTCGTGTGGATGTCGGTGCCGTTCGTCGCGTTCTCGGTGTACGCCGGCCTCACCCAGGTCTCGGTCGACGTGCTGGAGGCCGCCGACCTCGACGGCGCCGGTCCCGTGCGGCGGTTCCGCCACATCGTCGTGCCGCTGATCCGTCCGGTGCTGATGATCGTCCTGCTGCTGCAGATCATCTGGGACCTGAGGGTCTTCACCCAGATCCAGATGCTCCAGGACGCCGGCGCCCCGATCAGCGAGACCAACCTGCTGGGCACCTTCATCTACCAGATGGGAGTCGGCTCCGGGAACTTCGGCTGGGCGTCCGCCATGTCGATCTTCGTCCTGCTCGTCACGATCGCCTTCAGCGCCTTCTACGTCGTGCAGCTCCTCAAGGAGGATTCCTGATGTCGGCAGCCACCGAAGCACGCCCCGGACCCGCCCTCGCAGGGCTCGACCGGCGGCCCTCGACCCCGATCCCCGCCGCCCGGCGACGCGTCCGTCCCGGGAAGGTCGTCTGGAGCATCGTGGCGCTCGTCATCGCCGTGATCTGGGTGTTCCCCGTCTACTGGATGATCACGGGCTCGCTGCTGCCCAACTCGGTCCTGCAGTCGGTCACGCCACGGTTCGCCCCGTTCGGCGGCTCGTTCGACAACTTCGCCAGCGTGCTCGGCTCGGGCAAGTTCTTCGGTGCGCTCATGATGAGCCTCCAGATCACCCTGCTGACAGTCGCCGCGGCGCTGCTGTTCGCGTTCCTGGCGGCGCTGGCCATCAGCCGCTTCAAGTTCCGCGGACGGACGTCCTTCGTGCTCGCCGTCCTGTTCATCCAGATGCTCCCGGCCGAGGGCCTCTTCATCGCGCAGTACAAGATGATGAGCACGCTCGGCGAGGCGACGGGCCAGGTGATCGGGCTCAACTCGGTGGTGGGCATCTCCATCCTGTACACCGGAGCCGTGATCCCCTTCACCGTCTGGATGCTCCGCGGCTTCGTCGCGGGCATCCCCGCCGAACTCGAGGAGTCAGCCATGGTCGACGGCTGCTCGCGCACGTCGGCGTTCTTCAGGATCACCTTCCCCCTGCTGGCCCCCGGGCTGGCGGCGTCGGCGGTGTACGCCTTCCTGCAGGCGTGGAACGAGTTCACTATCGCGCTCGTGATCCTGCCGAAGGAGTCCGCCATGACGCTGCCGCTGTGGCTGCGCACCTTCGTCCAGCAGAGCTCCAACCGCGCCATCGACTGGGGGCAGGTCATGGCGTCCTCGACGCTGGTCGCCGTCCCGGTCATCATCTTCTTCCTGTTCGTGCAGGGCCGAATGACTTCCGGTCTTGTGGCCGGCGCCGTGAAGGGTTGAGAGTGACACACTGCGAGCTGAGTCTCGGCTTCGACATCGGCGGGACGAAGATCCACGGCCTCGTGCTGGACCGGGACGACAGCGTCCTGGCCGAGGCGGTGCGTCCCACCCGCCAGGGGGCCGCGAGCATCCAGGCGATCGTCACCGAGACCGCCCACGCGCTGGCCGCCGAACTGGGCACCGACGTCTCCAGGTTCGCGTCAGTGGGGGTCGGCATCCCGGGGATCGTCGACCAGCGGACGGGCCTCGTCGAGACGGCCGTCAACCTCGGCATATCCAGCACCAACCTCAGCGACCTCTTCGCCGACGGCTTCACTGTCCCGGTGCGCGTGGAGAACGACGTCAAGGCCACGGCGCTCGGCGCCGGCCTCGTGCTCGGCGCACGGGTGGCCGACCTCAGCTACGTCAACCTCGGGACGGGCCTCGCGACAGCGGCAGTCAGCAACGGCAGGCTCGTCAGGGGCGCACGCAACGGCGCCGGGGAGATCGGGCACCTCGCCATCGATCCCGCCGGCGACCAGTGCGGCTGCGGCCAGCGCGGCTGCATCGAGACGATCGTCGGCGGCAGGTACCTGACGCCGCGACTCGAAGCGCTCGGGCTCGACCTCGCCGGGCTCGGGCACGCCACCGAACCCGCAGCGGCGGCCGAGCGCGACCGTTTGGTGGGCGGGCTGGCCACCGCCCTCACCCTCGTCGTGATCGCCTACGACTCCGCCCAGGTGGTCCTGGGCGGCGGCATCTTCAGGGCGACCGACTGGCTGGTGCCCGCCGTCGCCGAGGAGTTGCGGAAGCGCGCCGGTTCCTCGTCCTTCCTCGCCGGCCTGCGCTGCGAGGACAGGCTCGTCGTGCTGCCCGACGGCGTCCCGGTCGCCGCCATCGGCGCCGCGGTCGTCGGACGCAAGAAGGGCCTGCGCACCACCCGTCCCGGCAGGCCCGACCCCCTACTGATGAGGAGTTCGTCGTGACAGCGACCGCGACAAGGGTCGACGCAGTGACCCACGCGAACGCCTGCAAGGCCGTGGTGCTCGCGGCGGGTCACGACGAGGCCACCCGCGACCTGCTGCTGCGCCCGCTCGCGGGATCGTCGGTCATCGAACAGACCCTCGCCAATGTCACGGCAGTGGTGCCGCAGAGCGACGTCATCATCGTCGTCGCCGAGCACGACCAGGCCGTCCGCGACTACCTCGGCCCCGGCTGGAACTACGTCGTCCAGACAGTCCAGGCCGGCACCGGCGACGCGGTGCGCTGCGCGAGGTTCGAGCTCGCCGGCTTCGAGGGGGACGTGCTGATCGCGTACGGGGACACGCCGCTGCTGCGGTCGACCTCGCTGCGCGGGCTGCTGTGGCGCCACCGGCTGAAGCGGGCGCAGTTCTCGTTGCTCACCGCCGTCCTCGAAGACCCCATGCACTACGGACGGATCGAGCGGGACCCCGACGGCCGCATCCGGGAGATCGTCGAGGCCAGCGACCTCTCCGGCGCCGGCGTCACCGGGGCGACCGAGGTCAACGTCGGCGCCTACCTGGTCGACAACTCGATCCTCATCCCCGAACTCGACGTCATGGCAGAGACCGGCGAGCACAGGCTCACCGAACTGGCCGAACGCCTGATCGGGCAGGGACGCCAGCTCGCGTCGTACGCCATCATCGACCCCGACGAGGTGCAGGGCATCAACACCGATGCCGAACTGCAGGCCGCCGCGGACATCGTCCTGAAGCGGCTGTTCGCGCCGCAGCACGCCATCGAGACCGGCGAGATCAGCTTCGGCACCGGCGGCTGGCGTGCGCTGATCGGCGAGGGCTTCACGATCCACAACGTCCGCCGGCTCTGCCAGGCCATCGCCAACGAGGTCACGAGGCGCGGGCTGGAGAAGCTGGGCGTGGTCATCGGCGGCGACAGGCGCTTCCTGTCCGCCGAGTCCGTCGTGGCGGCGGCGGAGGTGTTCGCCGGCAACAACATCGACGTGAGGTTGCTCATCGACGACGTCCCCACCCCGCTCGTGACCTTCGCCGCCCCCTACCTCGGGACCGCGTACAGCCTGATCTTCACCGCGTCCCACAACCCGCCGCAGTGGAACGGGCTGAAGGTCTTCAGGTCGGACGGCTCGCTGCCGCTGCAGGACGAGACCGACTCCTACACCGCCGAGGCGAACTCGCTCACCCAGGCCGACGTGGTGGCGATCGACCTCAGGCTCGCCCGCTCGCTGGGCCGCGTCCGCGACATCGACCTCACCAACGCCTACGTCGATTCCATCGAGAAGATCATCGACGTCAACGCGATCCGGGCCGCAGGCCTGCGGGTGATCGTCGACGCGATGTACGGCACCTCGCAACTGACGCTCGGCACCATCCTGTCCGACGCCCGCTGTCGCGCCGAGTTCATCCACGAGCGCCACAACCCGCTGTTCGGCGGACGCTCCCCCGCTCCCGACCCCGAGCGGCTGTCGGCCCTGATCGACATGGTGAGGTCCTCGGGACGCTACGACCTCGGCATGGCCACCGACGGCGACGCCGACAGGATCGCCATCATCGACGAGCAGGGCCGCTACATCTCGACCAACGACCTGCTGCTGCTCGTCTACTGGTACCTGCACGAGGTGCGCGGCGAACGCGGCGGGGTGGTGCGGAACCTCGCCACCACGCACCTGCTCGACAGGCTCGCGGAGTCCTTCGGCGAGGAGCACCGGGAGGTTCCGGTCGGCTTCAAGCACGTGACGGCAGGCATGGACGAGATCGATGCGGTGCTGGGCGGCGAGAGCTCCGGCGGCCTCACCGTCCGCGGGCACATCAAGGGCAAGGACGGGGTGTTCGCCTGCGCGCTCGTCGTCGAGATGCTCGCGAGGACCGGCAAGCACCTCAGCGACCTGCTGGAGCACGTCTACTCGATCACGGGGCGGCTCTACCAACTGGAGGCAGGAGTGCCGGCGACCCCCGACATGAGGGTCGAGCTGCCGCGCCGGATGGCGGCAGCAGCACCGACGGAGGTGGCGGGCTATCCGGTGGACCACATCGACACCGTCGACGGGGTGAAGATCCACCTCGAGGGCGGCGCCTGGGCGCTGTTGCGGTTCTCGGGCACCGAACCCGTCCTCCGCATGTTCGTCGAGGCCGAGAGCCCCGCCAAGGCCGCCGAGCTCATCGAGTGGCTGGGCGACTTCGCCTCCGCCACGTAGACACCAGCACGCCCACCAACCCGCAGACAAGGACGCAGATGCGCTACGGCCACTTCGACACCGACCGCGACGAGTACGTCATCGACCGCGTGGACGTGCCGGCCTCCTGGATCAACTACCTCGGCGTCGAGGACTGGTGCACTGTCATCAACCAGAACGCCGGCGGCTACTCCTTCTACAGGTCGAGCCAGCAGGGACGGGTGACCCGCTTCCGTCCCAATGGCGTCCCGCTGGACCGTCCGGGCCACTACGTCTACCTGCGCGACGACGCGGACGGCGACTACTGGTCGACCTCCTGGCAGCCGGTCGGCAAACCCCTCGCCGAGCCGGAGGATCGCACACCGAAGTCGGTGCACGATGCTCCACGCGACCTGGGCAGCGCCTCTTACCGGACCCGCCACGGGCTTTCCTACTCGGTCTTCGAGTCGAGCTACCGGGGCATCGACGCCAGCCAGCGGGTCTTCGTCCCGCTCGGCGACGACGTCGAGATCTGGGACGTGAGCGTCACCAACAACTCCCCCGAGCCGCGGACGCTGAGCCTGTTCGGCTACGTCGAGTTCTCGTACCACTCCGTGCAGATCGACAACGAGAACTTCCAGATGTCGCTCTACGCCTCGGGCTCGGACTACTCCGACGGCATCATCGAGTACGACTTCTACTACGAGCCGTGGACCTACCACTACTTCACCTCGACGCTGGATCCGGTGGGTTTCGACAGCCTCAGGGACGCCTTCCTCGGCGCGTACCGGACGGAGTCCAACCCGCTCGCCGTCGAGCGCGGCTGCTCGGGCAGCCAGGGCACGACGGGCAACCACTGCGGCGCGCTGCAGCACCGCCTCACGCTCCAGCCGGGCGAGACGCGGAGGTTCTGCTACCTGCTGGGGTACGGGCGCCGCGCCGTGGGTGCGTCGGTGAGGGCCAAGTACTCCACGCCTGAAGCCGTGGACGCCGCCGTCGAGGAGTTGGCGGCGTACTGGCGGGCCAAGCAGTCGGTCTTCGCCCTCGACACCCCGTCGCAGGCGATGAACACGCTGCTGGGGACCTGGACCCTGCTGCAGGCGGAGACGTGTGTCGTGTGGTCGCGGTTCGCGTCGTTCGTCGAGGTCGGCGGACGGGTGGGCCTCGGCTACCGCGACACCGCCCAGGACATCATGAGCGTCGCCCACACCAACCCCGGCAAGGTGAAGCAGCGGATCCTCGAACTGCTCCACGGGCAGATGTCGTGGGGCTACGGCCTGCACCTCTTCGACCCGCTGCTGTTCGAGAGCCCGCGCGACGACATCCCCGGCGGGGTGAAGCTCCCGACGGTGGTGCCGTCGTCGGCGTCCGACCTGCTGCACGGCTTGAAGGACGCCTGCTCCGACGACCACCTGTGGCTCGTCCCCTCGGTGCTGGAGTACGTCAAGGAGACGGGCGACCTCGCCCTGCTCTCCCAGGTGGTGGAGTTCGCCGACTCCGACGCCTCGTTCGACGAGCGGGCGGCGATCATGGGACGGGAACCCGCCGAACGCTTCGACCCGGCGCCGGCGACCGTCTACGAACACCTCCGGCGGGCCATCGAGTTCACCGCCGAGCAGGTGGCCGAGAACGGCATCGCGAAGGGCCTGCGCGCCGACTGGAACGACTGCCTCAACCTCGGCGGCGGACAGACGGCCCTGGTGACCTTCCTGCACATCTGGGCGGCGAAGGCGCTCGCCGACGCGGTCGGCAGGCTCGCCGCCGCGGAGCCCGGCCGGGCGGCCTTCTGGAACGACGAACGAGCCCGCCTGGAGGAGATCGCCGACAGGGTCACCACCGCCGCGAACGCCGAACTGTGGGACGGCGAGTGGTTCATCAGGGGGTACACCCGCGACGGCGTGAAGATCGGTTCCGCCGAGAACCAGGAGGGGCGTATCTTCCTCGAACACATGCCGTGGGCGGTGATCTCGGGAGCCGCGCCGCGGGACCGCGCGGTGAAGGCGCTCGACGCCGTCCGCACCCACCTGGCGAGCGAGTACGGCACCCACCTGTGCTGGCCGAGCTACACGAAGGTGGACGACACGATCGGCTACGTCACCCGCGTGTACCCGGGGGTGAAGGAGAACGGGGCGATCTTCAGCCACCCGAACGCCTGGCCGATCATCGCCGAGACCATTCTCGGACGGGGCGCGCAGGCGATGGCGTACTACGACGAGCTCGCACCGTTCCACTCCAACGACTCGGTCGAGGTGCGGGGTGCCGAGCCGTACGTGTACGCGCAGTTCCTCTACGGCCGCGACCACGAGTACTACGGCAAGGCGCAGAACCCGTGGCTGACGGGAACGGCGGGCTGGATGTACACGGCCGCGACCAAGTACATCCTCGGTGTGCGTCCCGACTACGACGGCCTGGTGATCGACCCGTGCATCCCGCCGGCGTGGGAAGGCTTCACCGTCACGCGGCGGTGGCGGGGCGCCACCTACTCCATCGAGGTGCGCAATCCTTCGAGTGCCGGCACCGGTGTCGCCTCGGTGACGGTGGACGGCCGGGCCCTCGACCCTGTCGACGACGCCACCCGCGGCCGGAAGCTGGCACGCCTGCCGCTGCCCCAGCCCGGAGCCACCCACCAGGTAGTAGTCACGCTGGGCTGACGGGTTCGGCGTTCCTCCGTCGCCGGAGTACGGCTTCGAAGACCGCGATCCCGGCGCAGCCGGCGAAGTAACAGGCGATGTCAGCGAGGTCGAAGACCGACCCGACGATCACGCCGGTGGCACTTCGCTGGTCGATGCCGAGCCGACCTGCCAGGTCGGCGTACTGGGCGAGTTCGACAGCGACGGCGAAGAGGAAGATCCACAGCGGGAGCAGCCGCGCCTCGTTTCTCACGAACGTCCTGACGAGGCAGTAGATGAGGACGACCACCAGCACATCTCCCAGGTAGCCCCTCACGACGCCCCCCGTGACGAAGAGCGCGATGGCCACCTCGATGGCCAGCAGAACGAGGAATGCGCCCAGGTACCGCAGGCTTATGCCTGTCCTCACGACGCCTCCTCGTTCCCCGGTTGCCGCCGCCCTCACGACCCTACCTTCGCACTTCGGCGGCCGACGGGACGACGTCCATGATCGTGCGGCCCGCTGAGGCGGCGTCCCTTCTACGCTGTTCGCTCGGAAGCGATGTGCTGATCGTGGTATCAGGGGCGGCTTGCCGCGCTCTGGTGAGGTGTGAACACAATGGTCGTCATGAGCGCCCCTGACCGGTCGCGCCCGGACTTCGGCTCGCAGGACCCGCCGGAACCCTCGGAACAGCCTGTGGAGGCGACCCGCTGGGAACTCGCCG
>JAEWIK010000279.1 GCA_023387135.1 Actinomycetes bacterium
CTCCATGGCGGCGCCGCACGTGGCGGGCGTGGCGGCCCTGGCCGTCCAGGCCCATCCGACCTGGGACGCCCAGGAGATCGCCAGCGCGCTGGTGACCACCGCCGACCCGGAGAAGGTGGCGGGCCAGAACCCCGTCATCGGTGGCGTCGGGCTCATCGACCCCGCCCAGGTGGTGTCGACGACGATGCTCGCCGCCGGTGACATCTACCGCACCGACTACGGCAAGCGCTACGAGCCCTCGCTCAGCTTCGGGTTCGCCGAACCGAGCAGGTACTACGTCAAGACCAAGCAGGTCATCGTCGAGAACCTCGGCACGAAGCCCGTCACCTACAAGGTGGCCGCCCAGCCGAGCGAGCAGTCGCTGCCCGCGAAGGTCACCTTCAGCACCAGGTCGGTGACGGTGAAGCCCGGCAAGACGGCGACCTTCAAGGTCACCCTCTGGGCCGACGCCAGGAAGCTCGGCACCACCGCCGACGGCTTCCTCCAGGTGTCGGGCGACGTCGTGCTGACGTCGGGCGACAGCGTCCTGCGGGTGCCGTACCTGCTCGTGCCGCGGGCACAGGCGAAGGTGCGGGCCGCCACCCACGGCTCCTTCGACCTCTTCACCACGAAGTACGAGGCTCCGAAGGCCACCACTGTGAACGGCAAGACGACGCCCGCTGCCAAGGGCAAGCTCGTCAAGACCCCCGTCACCTCGACCACCGTCAAGCTGACGAATGCCGGCTCGGTGGTCCCGGCCGCGGCGGACTTCTACACCTGGGGCCTGTCGGATCGCAACGACATCAGGGACGTCGGCACCGCGGCGGGTCTCGACCTCCGTGCCGTCGGCGTGCAGTCGTTCCCGATGGAGGACGGCGACCAGTTCATGGTCTTCGCCATCAACAACTACTCGCGCTGG
This sequence comes from Actinomycetes bacterium, assembly GCA_023387135.1. GTDB lineage: Bacteria > Actinomycetota > Actinomycetes > Propionibacteriales > Propionibacteriaceae > Propionicimonas. The sequence goes on from JAEWIK010000279.1 coordinate 899, forward strand.
TCGACAGCGTCGTCGAAGGAATTCGACGTCGAGATCGACACCACCGGTGACGGCGAGGCCGACTACGTCGTGTGGTCGGCCGACTACGGCCTGGTGACCGCCGGTGACCCCGACGGCCAGGTCGGGACGTTCGTCACCAACCTGAAGACTGGCGCGGCGTCGACGGAGTTCTTCGCCCAGGCGCCGACGGACAGCAGCACGATCCTGTTGCCCGTCTACGCCAGCTCGCTGGGGCTGACCGCCGAGAAGGGCGGGTTCAGCTACACGGTGGCCAGCTACGACCTGGTCAACACCGCCGGCGACACGATCGGGACGAGGGCTTCGTACAACCCGTGGTCGAAGGCTGTCGAGGACGGGCAGTACGTCGAGCTCGCGGCCGGCCAGTGGAAGGCGAGCGTGACGGCCGCCATCGATCCGGCGGTCTGGGCCACCCAGAAGCCGCTCGGCCTGATGGGTGTCGTGTTCGACAACAAGGCGGGAGCCGACGAGGCACTGCTGCTTGCTGGGAAGTAGCCGCCTGGAGATGTGCCCCCGGTGCCGTGGCGCCGGGGGCACGTCCCTGTCCTGGGTCAGTGGCGGCCCTGGCAGAGCTTGGGCTTGTCGCCCTGCCCGAACCGGTAGTCGTAGCGGGTGCCGTCGGCGGTGACCACCACGCGCAGGCCGTCGACCAGCGCCTGGGTGTACATCACGCCGGGCGACGGGCAGCCGAGCGAGGAGTCGTTCCAGGTGACCTGCTCGGCCGAGACGAGTTCGGGTGAGGACGTCACGCCGCGGGCCGCGAGATCGTCGAGGATCGCCTGCCAGCGCGCCGGCGGGACGCTCGCGGGCGCTCCGGTCGGGCTCGGGGAGACTGTCTGGAACGTGGGACGTCCGGTGGGCCAGGACGGGGACGGCGCCTGCGAGGACGGCGCAGGCGAGGACTCTTCAGGGGTGGCCATGGGCTCTCCAACCGTGCTGCAGCCTGCGATCAGGGCCAGGCCGAGGGCCGCCAGCAGGCGGGCCGCCGCCTTCGTGGTCGTGGCCATGGCTGCCTCCGGGAAGCGACTGTCTGCCTCCAGAGTAACCGGCGCTCAGGCGAGCGCGAGGAAGCCCCTGAGCCCTTCGATGAGGCGCTGCGCGTCCCTGGCGTCGGTGTAGGGAGCCAGGCCGATCCGCAGGGCGTTGGTGTCGGCGAGGGCCAGTCGCCGGAAGGGCTCGTAGGCGTAGAACGATCCGGCGGGCGCTAGCACGTTGCGGCGGGCCAGGAAGGCGTAGGCGTCCCTCATCGCGTGCCCCTCGATGGTGAGCAGCAGGGTGGGCGTGCGGCGCTGGGCGCGCGAGTGGACGACGGCTCCCGGCAGCATGGCGAGTTCCTCCTCGATCCACTGCCGTACCAGGGTCTCGTGCTCGTCGATGGCCTGCCACGAGTTCTGCAGCTTCTCCCGGCGGGTGGTGCCCTCGCCGGGCGCGATGCCCGCCAGGAAGTCCACGGCGGCGGTGGCGCCGGCGAGGATCTCGTACGGCAGCGTGCCGTACTCGAAGCGCTCGGGCACCTCGTCGCTGGAGGGAATCAGCTTGTCGGGATGGATGCCGTCGAGGGTGTCGGGGTCGGCGGCGAGCACCGCGCAGTGCGGGCCGAGGAACTTGTAGGGCGAACAGACGAAGAAGTCGGCGCCCAGCGCGTGCACGTCGACGAGGTTGTGCGCCGCGTAGTGGACGCCGTCCACGAACACCAGCGCGCCCGCCCTGTGCGCGGCGCCGGCGAGTTGCGCCACCGGCGGCACGGTCCCCAGCAGGTTCGAGGCGGCGGTGATCGCCACCAGCCGGGTGCGGTCGTTCATCAGTTCGAGGGCCGCCTCGACGTTCACCTCCGCCGTCTCTGGGTCGAAGTCGATCCACCTCACCTGGGCGCCGGTCCGCTTGGCCGCCTGCACCCACGGACGGACGTTCGCGTCGTGCTCCAGGCGCGACAGCACTATCTCGTCGCCCGGCCCCCAGGCGAGCGACAGGTGCCTGGAGAAGTCGTAGGTGAGCTGGGTGGCGCTGCGGCCGAACACTATCCCGCGCGGGTCGGCGTTCAGCAGCGCGGCGTACGCCTTGCGGAAGCGGAGGACCGCAGCCTCGGCGTTGGCCTCCGAGCGTCCGAAGCCGCCCCTGTAGGACAGCGGTCCCGTGATGGTCCGCGCGATGGCCTCTCCCACGGCACGCGGCGTCTGCGTGCCGGACGGGGAGTCGAAATGGGCGGTCCCCGACAGCAGGGACGGGAAGTCGGCGCGCAGCAGCGCCACGTCGTAGCCCGACCGGAAGGCTCCCGGGGCGGGCTGCGTCGCCGCCTCGCCGGGGCTCGGCACCGGCAGGAGCGGGGCCGCCGGCGTCGGGGCGGGCTGCAACGGGGGCGGTGTGACCACCATGCGACACCTCCTGTGTTGCTCTAGCCCGGACCCTAGCGGTCGGGCAGGCAGCGTAACAGGCCGCCGATGTGCGTACTGACTCCGGGTTTGGAGGCGCTCAGGGCTCGTCGTCGAGGTCGTCGTCCTCGTCCCGTTCGGCAAGCTGGCGCTCCCTGACCAGCTCGCGCAGCCGCCTGCCGCGTCCGAACGCCAGCAGCCTCCTGAGCCTCGCCATGGCGACGGTCTGGGGTTCGGGACGGGTGAAAGCCCACTCGGGGTCGGTCAGCATCCTGGCGCCCGCCAGGCCGGCGATCATGGCGATCGCCACCAGCACCGTCGAGATGCCCGACTCCAGCGCGCTGACCGCGTCGGCCTGGTCGAAGTACAGCAGGGTGCGCAGCGCCGAGCCGCCGGGGATGACCACCAGCACGACAGGCACCGTCATGATGATCTTCGTCATGTCGAAGATGCGCGCGACGGCCGCGCAGCACAGGCCCATGAGGAAGGTCGCCAGCAGGGTGGCGACGTGCGGCCGGACGCCCTGCTCCAGCATGAGGAGCCGGGGCAGGTTGCAGACTGCCGCGATGATGCCGGACGCGACGGCCATCCGCAGCGGGCTGTTGAACATCGACGCCCACCCGAAGACGGCGAAGAAGCTCGCCGCGACCTGCGCGGCCAGCACGACGGCGGGGTGGCCCTCGACGGGCGGCACGACGGCGGGGGAGAGGCCGGCGAAGGACGCCACCACCCACACGCCCATGGTGATCGCCAACAGCACCATGGCCGCATAGACGAGCCGCGGGATGCCGGCTTCCAGGTCGATGCGGGTGAGGTCGAGGCCGGCGGTGACCAGCGGGAAGCCGGGGATCAGGAAGATGCACGCGCTGATGAAGCCGGCGGCGGTGCGCGGGCTCGGGCTGCCGAGCACGACGGTCAGCAGGGTCGAGAAGCCGAGGTACAGCCCGGACGCGACGGCGGCGGACGTCAGCACCACGGCGAGGTGGTTCAGCTGCCAGCGGGTCAGCCTGCGGTGCAGCCAGTAGGCCAGCGCGGACGCCGGGATGACCGCGGCGACCTCGCGCCAGCCGCCGTTGCCGAGGACAGCTATCGAGGCGCAGGCGAGCGCCACCAGCACGACCAGCACCCACTCGCGGTAGAGCCTCGGCGTCTGCTCGATGGCCCGCAGCCTGGCGTCCACCTCGGCGACGGTGGCGCGCTCGGGAAGGGTGTTCCCCAGTTCCTGCAGCAGGGCGATCCTGTGGGCGTTCACGCCCGGGTTCGGGATCTCCGCCACCTGCGTGCGGAAGATGCCGCGGCGCCCGACGGTCAGCACGATGTCGGTGAAGGTGATCTGGGCGTGCAGCCGCTTGACCCCGACGGTGCTGGCGACAGACTGCATGAGCTCGCGGACGCGCAGACCGCTGGTGCCCGCGCCGAGCATGAGGATGCCGGCCTTCAGCACGACGTCCGAGCGGCGGATGAGGTGCCTGGGTTCGAGAGCGTCCTCGTACTCGTGCTCGTCGAAAACAGGCCCCGGTGGTGCTTCATCCGCCATGGAGAACAAGCTACGCCGACGCCACCGCCTCCGCCGTCGGCTCTCGTCCTCGCGGCCCTGTCAGGCCGGGCAGCCGTCGTGTGCTCGGCGTCGCCCGCGGGAATCCTCAGGGGGCCTGGCAGGTTGGGGAGAGAGAGACATCAACACGGAAGGCAGGTTCTCCATGAGTACAGCTACGAGAGGTGTCGCCAAGCCGAAGGCCACTCCCACGACCCCCGAGGTCGCAGCGAGCGCAGCCCAGTTCCTCACTCCGGTCGTCATCGACACCGAGGCGCTGGTGGTCAACGGCAAGCAGGCCCACTGGCATGCCCGCGGCGCCAACTTCATCGGCATCCACGAGTTGCTCGACGACGTGGTCGCCCACGCGCAGGAGTACGCCGACCTCGCCGCCGAGCGGGTGGTGGCGCTCGGCCTGCCGGTCGACTCGCGCATCGGCACCGTCGCCAAGAAGACGACGCTGCCCGAGCTGCCGGACGGCTTCCTCGGCTGGGAGGCGACCGTCGCGCAGGTGGTGGGCCAGATCGACGCCGTCCTGGTGACCGTCAGGTCGGCCATCGAAGGCCTCGAGAGCGACCCTGCCAGCCAGGACGTCGTGATCGAGATCGAACGCGGCCTCACCAAGGACCGCTGGCTGCTGCAGGCGCACGTGGCCTCCTGACAGCCGCCTGAGGCTCAGGCGCCCGCGTCGGCTTGCCGAGGGTGGACGCCTGTTGCCTGAGGACTGTTGTCGGGCCCGGCCCGCCGCTCAGTGCTGCATGTCGACGAAGCGGCTGTAGTGGCCCTGGAAGGCCACGGTGACTGTCTTCGTCTGGCCGTTGCGGTGCTTGGCCACGATGAAGTCGGCTTCGCCCGAGCGCTCCGAGTTGTTGTTGTACATGTCGTCCCTGTGCAGCAGGATCACGACGTCGGCGTCCTGTTCCAGCGAGCCCGACTCACGCAGGTCGGACAGCATGGGGCGCTTGTCGGTGCGCTGCTCGGGGCCACGGTTGAGCTGCGACAGCGCGATCACCGGGACGTCGAGCTCCTTGGCCAGCAGCTTCATCTGCCGGGAGAACTCCGACACCTCGAGCTGGCGGCTCTCCACCCGCTTGCCCGAGCTCATCAACTGCAGGTAGTCGACGACGATCAGCTTGAGGTCGTGGCGCTGCTTGAGCCTGCGGGCCTTGGCGCGGATCTCCATCATCGTCAGGTTCGGCGAGTCGTCGATGAACAGGGGAGCCGAGGACACGTCGCCGGTCTTGCGCGCGATCCTCGCCCAGTTCTCGTCGCTCAACTGGCCCCGCCTGATGTCGTGGAGGGGCACCTGCGCCTCGGCCGAGAGCAGCCTCATGACGATCTCTGTCTTCGTCATTTCCAGGCTGAAGAAGGCCGAGCACAGGCCGTGCTTGATGGCCGCGGCGCGGGCGAGGTCGAGCCCGAGCGTCGACTTGCCCACGCCGGGACGGGCCGCCACGATCACCATCTGGCCGGGGTGCAACCCGTTTGTCAGTTCGTCGAGGTCGACGAAGCCGGTGGGCACCCCCGCCATGACGCCGTGCGAGCTGAGGGCCTCGATCTCGTCGAGGGTCGACTCCATCAGCGCCGACAGCGGCTCGTAGTCCTCCGACGCCTTGCCCTCGGCCACCTGGTAGATGGCCTGCTGGGCTGCGTCGACGATGTTGTTCACGTCGCCCTGGCCGGAGTAGCCGAGCTGGGCGATCCTGATGGACGCCTCGACCAGGCGGCGCAGGATCGCCTTCTCGCGGACGATCTCGGCGTAGTACGAGGCGTTGGACGCGATCGAGACTGTCGACAGCAGTTCGTGCAGGTAGATGTGGCCGCCGACCCTGCCCAGCTCGCCGCGCTTGGTCAGCTCGTCGGCGACGGTGATGGCGTCGGCAGGCTCGCCCCTGCCGAAGAGGTCGATGATCGCGTCGAAGATCTGCTCGTGCGCGGGACGGTAGAAGTCGTGGCCCTTGACGATCTCGCCGACGTCGCCGATCGCGTCCTTGCTGATGAGCATGGCGCCGAGCACGCTCTGCTCGGCCTGCACGTCCTGGGGAGGGGTACGGTCGCTCTGGTTCTCGGGCGCTTCGCTCCCGAACTGCATGACCTCAGCCAGCGACACCTGCATACCTCCGAAAGACCCTGGGGCTGGACGTGATCCGACCCTAGGCGGGCCCCCTGACAGTTCCCCTCAGCTCGGCTCGCCGGGGGCCGCGAGGCCCGACGCTGGGGGCCCGGCGA
>JAEWIK010000308.1 GCA_023387135.1 Actinomycetes bacterium
TGGCCCGCTGGACGCTGGACACGGTGGTGGCGACGTTGGGTCGCCACCACCGTCGCGTCCCGGGCCACACGCTCCATGAGCCCTTTCTCATGACGGTTTCATCGCGGGGTCGCCGGGCCGGCGTTGACTGGGGGCATCGACGCACCAGCAGCACTCGAAGGAGCGGCCCATGCCCTCACCACTGCCAGGCCCGTGGCGGGTCGCGACCACCGGCGGCGGTGGCCGTCCGCGCGAGTGGTTGGGCAGACTGGCTCCGTGAACAAGCTGAGCATCCGGGCGCGCGTGATAGCGGCGGTCATGGTGCTCACAGGGCTGGCGCTCGTGCTGTGCGGGGTGGTGATCTACGTCCAGGGCGTCGCCAGCACCGAGCAGCGGGTGACCGCCGATCTCTCGCGGACAGCCGACGAACTCGCCGTCCTCGCCGGCGAGCCGGACCCCGCCACCGGGAGGGCGTGGGCGAGGCCGGACGCGCTGCTCAACGCCGCGATGCGGCGGACCGTGCTGGCCGAGGGGGAAGGCGCCTTCGCCGTCGTGGACGGCAGGCTCAGGTGGCTCGCCCAGGACGCCGTGCCGCTGCGTCCCGAACGTGACAGGGAACTCGTGGCGGCGGTGCTGCCGCTGGCGTCGCTGCCGACGTCCTCACAGGGTGCCCTGCTGACTGCCACCGCCGACTACCGCTACATCGTGGTGCCGGTGCAGGCCGCCGACGGCTCCCGAGGCGCCCTGGTGAAGGTCGCCGACCTGAGGGCCGAATTGCAGGAACTCAGCCCGGTCTACGCGACGTATGCCCTGGTCGCGGCAGGATCGCTGGTGCTGGTGGCGCTGCTCATCTGGCTGTTGGTGGGAAGGCTGCTGCAGCCTGTCGCGTGGACGCGCGAGACGGCGGCCAGGATCACCGAGACCGACCTCTCCCAGCGCATCCCCGTCCGCGGCAACGACGAGCTGTCGGCGCTCGCCGTCACCGTCAACGGCATGCTCGACAGGTTGCAGGCGGCGGTGGCGGGCCAGCGCGAGTTGGTGGACGACGTGGGCCACGAGCTCAGGACGCCGCTGACCATCGTCCGGGGTCACCTGGAGCTGATGGAGGTCTCCGACCCCGAGGACGTCGCGGCCACGCGGGCGCTCGTGCTCGACGAGCTCGACAGGATGCGGCGCCTCGTGGAGGACCTGATGATCCTCGCGCGGGCCGAGCAGCCCGACTTCGTGAGCCCTCGTCCGACCGACCTCGGGCGCCTCACCGACGAGACCCTCGCCAAGGCCGTCCCGCTCGGCGACCGCCACTGGCTGCTCGACGAACTCGCCGACACCGAGGTCTCCCTCGACCCGCAACGGATCACCCAGGCGTGGCTGCAGCTCGCGGCCAACGCCGTGCAGTACTCGGCGTCGCGCTCGACGGTGGCGCTCGGCAGCCGCGTGCAGGGGGACGAGGTCTGGCTGTGGGTGCGTGACCAGGGGGTCGGCATCCCGGAAGCCGACAGGGCCAGGGTTCTCGAACGCAGCGTCCGCGGCAGGTCCGGGTCGGGGACCGGTCTCGGCCTGGCGATCGTGGCGTCGATAGCCCGCGCGCACGACGGCAGGGTCGAGGTCGACTCCGCCGAGGGCGTGGGCAGCAGGATCTCGATGGTGCTGCCGGCGCGCGGAGTCGTCGAGGCCGCCGTGGCGTCGTCCCCCGTCAAGGAGAGGAAGGCCGATGAGCCAGATTCTGATCGTTGAGGACGAGCCCCGCATCGCGTCCTTCGTCGCGAAAGGGCTGCGGGCCGCCGGCTTCACGACGCTCATCGAGCCCTCCGGGGAGGCGGCGGTGTCGTTGGCGTTGACCGAGGACCTCGCGCTGATCCTGCTGGACGTGGGCCTGCCCGACATCGACGGCTTCGAGGTGCTGTCCCGGCTCCGCGGCCAGGGCGTCACGACGCCGGTGATCATGCTGACGGCGAGGTCGTCGGTCGCCGACACCGTCGCGGGCCTGCAGTCGGGCGCCGACGACTACGTGCCCAAGCCGTTCAGCTTCGAGGAACTGCTGGCGCGGGTCCAGCTCAGGCTGCGGGCGCGCGCCGCCACCGACTCCGCCACCGTGCTCTCACACGGCGATCTGAGCCTCGACCTCCGCACCCGGCGCGCGACGGCCGGGGGCAAGCAGGTCGATCTCACGGCCCGCGAGTTCACCCTCGTCGAGATGTTCCTGCGCAATCCCGGGCAGGTGCTCAGCCGCGAGCAGCTCCTGTCGGGCGCCTGGGGCTACGACTTCGATCCCGGCTCCAACGTGGTGGACGTCTACGTCCGCTACCTGCGCACCAAGCTCGGCGCCGAGCGCTTCGAGACGGTGCGAGGGATGGGTTACCGGCTCGTGTAGCCGACGCCGGCATCGTCGCTGCGGGTCCGGGCGTCCTAGTCGGGGGTGTCCGCGGTCTTCGGCGACGGCGGGGTCACTGGTGACGGCGCGACAGGGCTGGCGCTGGGCGTCTGCGAGGCGCCAGGGGTCGCCGAAGGATCGGCAGTCGGGGTGGCAGACGGGACGGGAGTCCCTGTGAGGGTGATGGCGGGACGCGGCTCGGCGGTGGCGGGGTTCGCGGAGTTCAAGGCCCCGATGCCGACGGCACACGTGGTCACGCCGAGCACGCCGGTCACCGTCCAGGCGACTGCCGAGCGCGATGCCTGCATGGGCGGCTCCCTTCGATGGGCCTCAGCCTAGGCGCGCCGGATGAACATGAAAGAAGGGCACCATGAGAGTCCTCTCATCGTCTGGGCCGTGGCGGCTGCCCGTCCAGCAGGGCTCGGGCGTGGGCGGCGTAGGCCTCGGCCAGCGCGAGCACGGGCTCGCCCTGCTCGACCGGCACCGATGCGATGAGGCTCACCAAGACGGCGGCGGTCCTGGCCAGCAGGTCCGGCCCGTCCACGACCCGCAGGAACGCTGCCAGCCAGGCTTCGAGGGTGTCGGGGACGCGCGCCCAGCCCTCGGGGTCGAGCAGCGGCAGGACGGCGAGGTGGGCGAGCGCGCACGCGAGATCGTCCTCACGCAGGCCCGGCCCGGCGTTGTCGACGTCGATGAACAACCAGCCCTGCCCTGAGGCGAAGATGTTCGTCTCGTAGCAGTCGCCGTGGGTGGGCACCTCGGGACCGTGCCGGTGCTGCCGCAGGATCGTGGTCACGCCGGCGGCGAGCGCGGCGAGGCGGGGTGCGGCGTCGGGCAGCCGCTGCGCGGCGGTCGCCGTGTGGAAGTCGAGCCTGTCGCTCCACGACGGGCGGCGGGGCAGGTCGAGCAGGCCCGCGGGCAGGCTGTCGAGCAGGCCCCCAGGGCGGCAGGGTCGACAGGGCCGCTGGCGAGCAGCTCGGTCAGCGGCACCCCGGGTGCGCGCCGCAGCACGAGCACACCCTCGCCGGGCCGGCTCTCCACCGGGATCGACGTGCCGGCCTCGGCGAACAGGGAGTGCCTGACCGCGAGCCTGTCGTCGTAGCCGGGCCGCAGCACCTTGAGGAAGAACTCGTCGCCGTCGAGCCGGGCGCGCAGCACCGCCCGCCGCAGCGGACGGTAGGCGAGCAGGTCGAGGTCGAACCGGGCCGGCGCAGGGGTGCCGGGAGGGCTGAGCCACGCCAGCACAGTGGCGGGGTCGCACGCCGGCGCGAGCCCCGGCAGCCGCGGGTCGAACGGGTGCCGCCAGACCCGCAGCGTGACGTCGTCTCGCGTCACGAGGGCCACCGCGCCGGCCACGTCGGCGGTCGTCGCCAGCAGGTGCTGCGTGACCGTGCCGCCGTCCGACTCGAAGGTGACGGTGTAGAGCGCCGTCACCTCCGAGCCTGGCCGGTAGTGCAGGTCGTCGAGCCGGGCCGTGAAGCCCGGGAGGGCCGCCTCCGGGTCGCCGGTGAGGGCTGCCTGCAGCACCTGCGACGCCTCGTCCGAGGCGAGCAGCGCCGTCTCCCGGGCGAACTCCACCCGCTCAGTCTCCCGAACGCGGCGAGGGTGCGCTAGCAGGAGTGTTGGGAGACGGAGGCGTCGCCGGGCTGGGCGGCGTCGCAGGAGTGTTGGGTGTGTTGGAGGTGTTGGCCGTCGGCGGCGTGGCGGGAGTCGCCGGGGTGCTGGCGGTCGGCGAGGTGGTCGGGGTGTTCGCCGTCCGCGGGCTCGGGGAGGTGTTCGCCGTCACCGTCGGGCTCGCGGAGGGCGTGGCCTCGGCGGCGCCGGACGCCGGCGTCGCGCTCGGGGTGGCGGTGGCCGGCCCGGTCGGCAGCAGGGACGGGTCGGGGCTCGCGGTGGGGGAGGACGTGGCGGCGGGAGCCGGTGCCGCGACGGCCTGGTTGCCTGCCGCGAGCACGAGGCCTCCTGTCACGCAGGCGCCGAGCGCGCCGGTGACCGCCCAGGCTGCGGTGGAGCGGGTGAGCTTCATGGCTGGTTCCTTTCGTTGTCGATACCTCACTCCATCCCGGCAGGGTGAGAGCCCGCGGAGCCTGCGATGAGAGTGTTCTCACCCCGCCGGGTGTCGTGGCTGACGGGCCGCGTCCCGGCCTTCGGCGGGAAGTGGCTAGGCTCGTCCCTCGTGATGCGGATCCCGACCTGGCGGCGCTGGCTGACCTGGGGTGCCCAGGCGCTCGTGCCGATGCTCGCCGCTGTCTACATCGCAGGCAGCCAGATACCCGGCAGCCGGCTCGCCTCGCCCTGGCGGCCCGGCATGATCGACCTCGAGGTGTACCAGCGGACGGGGTGGCTGGTGCTCTCCGGCGGTGACTTCTTCGGCGCCGAAGGGCTGCCGTGGATCTATCCGCCGTTCGCCGCCCTGCTGGCGGTGCCCTGGGCGCTGCCGTCCTATGAGATGGCGGCGCTGCTGTGGCTGGCGCTCAACGTGGGCGCGCTGGCGGCGATCCTGTACCGGCTCGGCTTCACGGGCTGGTGGCTCAGCCTCGGCACGACGGTGTGCCTGCTCTTCGTTCAGCCCGTCACCGAGACTGTGGGTTTCGGCAACCTTGGCATCCTGCTGGTGGCGGCGGCCGTCCTCGACTCCATGCCGGGGCCCCGCGTGCTGAAGCGCCGGCTCCTTCCCGAGGGCGTCCTCACGGGCCTCGCGGCGGCGGTGAAGCTCACGCCGGCGATGGTCGCGGCGTACAACTTCTTCGCGGGCAGGCGCAAGCCCGGCCTGGTCGCCTTCGCCACGTTCGTCGGCGCGACGGTGCTGGGCTTCGCAGTGTTCTGGCAGGCGTCGTTGCACTACTGGGGTGGCCTGCTGACGGGGGAGACGGGCAACAACTCGGGCATCGTCTACGGCACCAACCAGTCGGTGATGGGCATGTGGACGCGCCTGTTCGGGGACGCCGGGAGGGCGGGGCTCGCGGCGAGCGCGCTCGTCGTCGTCCTGGGCCTGCTCGCCGCCGTGTGGCTGCACAAGGCGGGCGAGGTGCAGGTGGCGATCTGCGTGGCGGGCGTGACGAGCCTGCTCGCGTCACCGATCTCCTGGTCGCACCACTACGTGTGGGTGGTCCCGCTGGGCATCGTCCTGTGGCAGCGCGTCACGCTGCCGGCCTGGTTCAGGTGGTACGGGTTGAGCTGGGTCGCCTGGGTGATAGTCGGCCCGTTCATGGCCCTGCCGCGCGGCGACGGAGCCGAGTTCGGCTACCAGTTCTTCCAGCAGGTCATCGACAACCTCGGCATCGTGGCGGGGGTGGCGTTGCTGGCGCTCTCGCTGGTCGCGGCGAGGACCATGCGTCGGGCAGAGCCTGTCCTCGACGTCCCGGCCGCAGCGCCGGAGCAGGTCAACCCCTGAGTTCTCCCCGAGAAGGTCGCTGCCGGAATAGCGCCGTGGCTAGGATAGTTGAGTCTAGTGAACTCAACTCTGGTTCCTGTCTGCTGATAGGCCGAATGACTAGGAGAAACACTTAGGGATGGATACTGCCAAGCTGACCGCGAAGTCTCGGGACGCGGTGACCGCCGCCGTCAGGACGGCGCTCACCAACGGCAACCCCAATGCCGAACCGTCCCATCTGCTGCACGCGCTGCTCATGGTGCCCGACAACACAGTCGGCCCGCTGCTGAACGCCGTGGGCGCCGATCCGGCGATCGTCGACGCCGCCGCCCAGGGCGCCATCAAGAAGCTGCCGAGCGCGCAGGGCTCCTCGGTGAGCCAGCCCGGCATGTCGGGTCCGCTCGCGAGGGTCATCGCCGACGCGGAGACCCGGGCCCAACAGCTCGGGGACCAGTTCGTGGCGACCGAGCACCTGTTGCTGGGGCTGGCCGCTGTCCCGTCCGACGCCCACAAGATCCTCACCGACCTCGGCGTCAGGGTGGACGCCCTCACGAAGGCGTTCAACGACGCGCGCGGCTCCAAGCGGGTGACCTCCGACCAGGCCGAAGGCGGCGAGTCGGCGCTCGACAAGTACTCGGTGGACCTCACGGCCCGCGCCCGCGAGGGCAAGCTCGACCCGGTGATCGGCCGCGACCAGGAGATCCGGCGGGTCGTGCAGGTGCTCGCCAGGCGCACCAAGAACAACCCCGTCCTGATCGGTGAGCCGGGCGTCGGCAAGACCGCCGTCGTCGAGGGTCTCGCCCAGCGCGTCGTGGCAGGAGACGTCCCCGACTCCCTGAAGGGACGCCGGGTGGTCTCCCTTGACCTCGCCTCCATGGTGGCGGGCGCGAAGTACCGCGGTGAGTTCGAGGAGCGGCTCAAGGCGGTCCTCAACGAGATCAAGGACGCCGAGGGCCAGATCATCACCTTCATCGACGAGCTCCACACCGTCGTCGGCGCGGGCGCGACCGGCGACTCCTCGATGGACGCCGGCAACATGCTGAAGCCGATGCTCGCCCGTGGCGAGCTGCGGATGATCGGCGCCACGACCCTCGACGAGTACCGCGAGCGCATCGAGAAGGACCCGGCGCTCGAGCGCCGGTTCCAGCAGGTGTTCGTCGGTGAGCCGTCGGTGGAGGACACCATCGCCATCCTGCGCGGCCTGCGGCAGCGCTACGAGGCGCACCACAAGGTTCGCATCACCGACTCGGCGCTGGTGGCGGCCGCGACCCTGTCGAACCGCTACATCACCTCGCGGCAGCTTCCCGACAAGGCGATCGACCTGATCGACGAGTCGGCGTCCCGGCTGCGCATGGAGATCGACTCCTCCCCGGAGGAGATCGACCAGCTGCGCCGCTCCATCGACAGGATGACCATGCAGGCCTTCGCGCTGGAGAAGGAGGAGGACCCGGCGTCCCGTGACAGGTATGCCAGGCTGACCGCCGAACTCGCCGACGCCAAGGAGGAGCTGCGCGGTCTGGAAGGCCGCTGGGAGGCCGAGAAGTCCGGCCTGAACAGGGTGGGTGAGGTCAAGGAGCAGATCGACAAGCTGCGGATCGAGGCCGACCGCGCCCAGCGCGAGGGCGACCTCACCCGCGCCTCCGAGATCCTGTACGGCAGGATCCCCGCGCTGGAGGCCGAGCTCGACGCCGCCACCGAGGCGGAGAAGCATGCCAAGCCCATGGTGAGCGAGGAGGTGTCGGCCACCGACATCGCCGAGGTCGTCGCGAGCTGGACGGGCATCCCCGTCGGCAAGCTGCTGCAGGGCGAGTCGGAGAAGCTGCTCAGCATGGAGGACCAGCTCGGCAAGCGGCTCGTCGGGCAGCGGCCGGCCGTCGTCGCCGTCTCCGACGCGGTCCGCCGTTCGCGCGCCGGCATCTCCGACCCCAACCGTCCGACGGGCTCCTTCCTCTTCCTCGGGCCGACGGGTGTCGGCAAGACGGAGCTCGCCAAGGCGCTGGCCGAGTTCCTGTTCGACGACGAGCGCGCCATGGTGCGCATCGACATGAGCGAGTACGGCGAGAAGCACACAGTCTCCCGGCTCGTCGGTGCTCCTCCCGGCTACATCGGCTACGAGGAGGGCGGCCAGCTCACCGAGGCGGTGCGGCGCCGTCCGTACTCGGTCGTGCTGCTCGACGAGGTGGAGAAGGCCCATCCCGACGTGTTCAACATCCTGCTGCAGGTGCTGGACGACGGCCGCCTGACCGACGGCCAGGGCCGCACAGTCGACTTCAGGAACGTCATCCTGATCATGACGAGCAACCTGGGGTCGCAGTTCCTGGCCGACCCGGCGCTCGACGCCGAGACCAAGAACAAGGCTGTCATGGGCATCGTGAGGCAGTCGTTCAAGCCGGAGTTCCTCAACCGCCTCGACGAGACTGTCATCTTCGAGCCGCTCGGCACCGACGCGCTCAGCCGGATCGTCGAGATCCAGTTGGCGCGGGTGAACTCCCGGCTCGCCGACCGCCGGATCACGATCGAGGTCACCCAGGCGGGCAAGGACTGGCTGGCCCTCACGGGCTTCGACCCGACCTACGGCGCCCGTCCGCTCAAGCGCCTCGTCCAGACGACTGTCGAGGACGCGCTCGCCAAGCGGGTCCTGGCAGGCGACATCGACGACGGCGACACCGTCGTCTTCGACGTGAACCCGGACTCCTCGGGCCTGGAAGTCGTGGAAGCCAGCCGCGTCGGCTGACCCCGCCTCACCGCCACCGGCGCGTCGACCCCGGCGCGCCGGGATCGGCGTGCCCGCGGTAACGCGGCGGGGACGTCGGTCCCCAGGAATTGAGGCGGGGCCCCGGGAAGTATGAGTTCCCGGGGCCCCTGGTCGACGCGGAGCGATGATCCGCGCCTTCCGAAGGACGTCCCCCCAGCCCAACTGACCGCATCACCGGTCCGATCCGACGAGCCGAAACCCATCGGGAAGCTGAGGATGTTTCCTCCGGCCACCGAACCGCGAAGCGATCCGATGGAGAAGTTCTAGTGCGTCGCAGGTCCGGCTCGCAAGAGGTTGGCGAGGCCGATTTCGGGCAGTTTCCGGGCTCTCGGCGTGTCGTCGGCGTGTCGTGTGACAGCAGTGAAAAGTGAGCCGATCACCGCCCGCGAGCAGTCCGTCGGGGGGTGGCAGACGCGGCGGCGAGCGCTCGCTGACCTAGCCCGCGGACGGGGTCGGGCGCTCCATCTCCAGGGCGAGCCAGGTCTGGTCGTCGACGGCGACGGGGCGTACCTCGCCGGTCTCGGCGAAACCGAGCTTGCCGTAGAGGTCGCGCGCGACTGTGTTGTGCTCGAAGACAGCGAGTTCGGTGTACTCCACCGCCGGACGGGAGTCCGCCTCGGCGAGCAGCGCCTCCATCAGCACGCGCCCCCACCCCTCGCCGCGGCGGGACGGGCCGACTATCACCCTGCCGATCCGCAGCCGGCGTCCCTCCTGTTTGGTGAAGAACGACCCGCTGGCGACGACGGTGCCGGCAGGGTCACGGAGGACGAACACCTGCCACGACGGGTCGGCGTCGATGCCCAGCAGGATCTCTCCGGTGAGCGGCCAGGGCAGTTGCGGCCCGCCCGCGAGGGTGGCCTCGGCCCGGCTCGTCACCCAGCCCGCTATCACCTCCGCCGAGCCGGGGTCGAGCGGTTCGAGGTCAGCCATCCGCCACGCCCGGCTGGCCGGCGTCGGCCAGGGCCGCGACGATGGACTGCCGGGCATCGCCCTCGGTCGCGCGCAGGATCGGGATGCCCATCGTGGTGAGCATGCGGTACATGCCCTCGCCCACGTGGTCGACCACCACCGCCTCGATGTGCTGCTCCTGCAGGAACCTGACGACGCGGGCGTGGTGGGAGCCGTGGGTGCCGAGGTCGTGGGCGACGTCCCAGCCCACCTCGTGGACCTGCCACGCCGCGACCTCGCCGTCCTTCACCTCGGCCACGCCTATCCAGTGGGCCTTCCCCCAGGCGTGCCCCGACTGCCCGTCGGCCGTGACTGGCGTGGCGACGATCATGACGACTCCTTCCGCTGCGACCCCAGCATCGTAAGGGACGTCAGGGCGCCGTCCCAGGACGACCGCCCGAGGCTGCCGTGGCCGTCGGGCGCGCGGCTACGCTTCGGGTACCGCGGCCCGACCGGAGGCCGCGCACGGCTTGGAGGGCTCGGCGTGAGCGAGATAGTCCCCGATCACATCCACGCCGGAGCCTTCGTCGTCCGTACGGGCATCACCGAACAGTCCTGGGTCGACCTCTCCGACCCGCTGCGGCTGGAGTTCGAGTACACCCAGCGGATCGCGGAGGTGCTGGACGCCACGGCGCTGTCCCAGCCCGAGACCTACCGCGTGCGCGTCGTGCACGTCGGCGGGGGAGGGCTGAGCCTGCCGCGCTACGTCGAGGCCGTGCGTCCTCACACCGCCCAGATCGTGCTCGAACCCGACTCCGACCTGGTGGCGCAGGTGCGCGCCCGGCTGCCGCTGCCGCG
>JAEWIK010000319.1 GCA_023387135.1 Actinomycetes bacterium
AAGTAGGCACGGTCATCCTCCTTGAGCTTCAGTGCCCGGATGATGGCGTACCCCTCATTGACGCCCAGCCCGAGCTTCTCCCCAAACTTCGACAGCTTGATCCCAAACTCATCAAAGGGACTCACACCTCTATACGCAAGCGCGCCCGACTCGTTCGGCGCCGCCCTTCGAACCGGCATCGCGTTCGCGTCCGTGCCAATTCGAAGAACGACTTCTTGAGAATCGCTGGCGCCGTCTGCGGTCGCAATCGAGAGGCACGCCAAGCCCGGGAGTACAGCCCGCCAATCCTGTCCCTCCCGAAGATGCCGAGCAGCTCTAGCGACTTCTGGCTCTGTTGGCTGGTCACTGCGGCCCGTGACGCTGCCATCGAGGCTCAGCAGCGGGCGGAGGCGGGCTGCGGCATCGGCGAACCGCCGCTTCCCGGGCTCGATCAGTGCAAGTATTGAGGTCAACTCCGACTCCACCAGTAAGGCGAGGTCGCTCGGCGGAGCAGCGCTCACCGGGATGACGCGACCGGGAAGCAATTCCGTTAGTTCAACGGCGAACTGGTCGTGGAGCAGCCGCCTAAACGTTGAGATCCCGCTGCGCATGTGCACCCAGAGGAGATCCTCGCTCATCGTTATCACGTCGTGAGTCGCACAATCCCGATCCTGTTTCACTGCCAACAGCAGAACCCGCTCACCCGGGCTGAGAATCCGGAGCGAGTCAACAGAGATGTCTATGCATTGCTTGAGACTGTGGGACAGATTGTCGCCCTTCTCGCGCACTGTTCCCCGAGCTTGGAAGATTATGGCCTTCAGCAGCATCTCGAAGCTGTGCGCCAACATCATGATCACAGCATGGTGGCGAGCAGTCTCACTTGGCCGGTTGAAGAGTTCGATGCAGAGCGTGAGTGACTCGATCGCCACGTCCTTGAACTGCCCAGCTTGCCGCTTCAACCTCACCCGTTGATAGTTGCAGAAATCCGCACACGACATGCACGAACACCCAACCGCTGATCAAAGTCGCACCCGGTAGTGCCGGGTAACGCCAGCACGGACCGCCTCGGTGGTGTTCGGGCGCGAGTCTCCGTTGGCGCTGGAGGAAACCCTGCGCTTGGACCGGTCCCGAGTCGACCCAACTTCAGCGAGGCGCACGCGCACTCGACTCGGCATGAGCGCCAGCCGTCAATCCTGCCCGGCAAGCATCTGCGAGAGTCGCTCGGCGATCTGGCGGTCGCGGTCCTTCGCGGCGTGCTGGTACAGCTGCGCCGCTACAGAGGTCGAATGGCCGAGTCGCGCTTGAAGCTCGGCCGTCGTCGCGCCGACCTGGGCGGCTAGCGTGGCTCCGGTGTGGCGAAGGTCGTGCCACTTGAGGTCGTCCCTGCCGGCAGCGGCCCTGGCCTTGGTGAAGTGGCTGCCCATCACCGAGTGCCACATGTGGCCTCGGCCCTCACCGGGGAACAGCAGCGAGTTCGGCGCGGGCCGGACGTAGGTCTCGAGGTGCTCCTCGATGATCGGCCAGACGTGGGGCGGCACCGAGACGTCACGGACGCCGGCGTCAGACTTCGGCGGCCCCACGACGGCTCCCCCGGGCGGGAAGGTGACCGCGCGGCGGACCTTGATCTGGTGGTTGGCGACGTCGATGTCCTTGCGGCGGAGCTCGGCGATCTCCCCGTAGCGAAGCGCGCACCAGGCAGCGATCATCACCGCAGCACTGAGCCGGGGTGGCATGTTGTCGGCCATGACCTGGATCTCAGCTGGCGTGGCCGGCTCCACGGGACGTCTGACCGCCGCCGCGCCGGCACCACGAATGTGGACCGGGGAGGCAACGATCAGCTCGTCGTCGACGGCGCTGTTCATGATCGCCCGCAGGAGGGCGTAGGCCTTGGTCCGCGCCCTCGGCGTCGCCTTGTTCAGGCTCGCGTGCCAGGCCCGCACGTCAGGGCGGGTGATCCGGTCGACCGGCTTCTTGCCGAACGTCGGCATGAGGTAGGCGCCAAGGACTTGGCGGTAGTCCTTCTGGGTCAGGGCTCGCAGAGGCTCCCCCTTCGAGTTGCGTCGCTCGTCGATCCAGCGCGTCGCGTAGTCGCCGAAGAGCTCCTTCGGCGCGGCCGCGAGCCTCGCCTCCTCGGCCCGTTCGCCCGGCGAACTCCAGCGTTCGTCGTCGACCGTCGCCTGGTCGATCCGCTTCTTCTCGTTGTACAGCCAGACGACCGCCAGGTCCTTGTTCTCGAAGGTCACCGGGGCGTTGTGCCGTGCCAGGTCGGGACCGATGAAGCTAGCCTGATACCTGCCCGATGGCAGCCTGCGGATGGTGCCGAAGTCCCGTCTGTCGACCATCGAGGCCTCCAAAATCGCCCGGATCCGTGCACTCTACGTGCACTAGGAGAGCATACGAGCATCTACATCTGCTTACCAGAGCGTCTCCATGTCGGTCGAGTTTGCCCTAGTCAGAGGCCCAAAATTCGCTTGTGGGCCCACTGGGAATCGAACCCAGAACCCGCGGATTAAAAGTCCGCTGCTCTGCCAGTTGAGCTATAGGCCCGCGCGGTGCATCGTACCGGGGGGCGGCGGGGGCATGCACACTGGATGCATGGATGCGGGAACGTGGGGCATCGTCGCCGTGCTGGTCATCGGCAGCGCCGTCGTGGCCTACGGGTGGCTGTCCGACCGGGCCGCCACGAAGCGGCAGCAGGATCTCCTCGCACGGCCCCCGGAGCGGACCATCCCGCGGTTCCATCCTGATGCCCAGCACCCCCACTACCTCAGCGAGCTCGAAGCAGCCGTCCGCCCCGAGAACCTCCGCGACACCCAACTCACCGACGCCCAACGCGCCTCGCTCACCAAGCGCGTGGCGGGCGCCCCCAGCTTCGCGGCCGGCTGGGCCCTCGACGGCTTCGTCACCGACTCCCCGTCGGGCTGGGCGGTCCTCGACGACCCGCTCATCCTCATCTGCGCGGACGCCCTGACGACCATCCGCGAAGCGCTGCCGGCGGTGAAGCACGCCAGGACCACGGGCCGTCCGCTCGTTGTCGTCGCCCCGGCCGCCAGCGACGAGGTCGCCGCCACCCTGCAGGCCAACAGCGTCCAGGGCACGCTCGCGTGCGTCCTGGTGACGCTCCCGTCCCTCGATCAGCGCCGCTCGCTGACGTCCCTCACCGGTGCCCAGCTCGTCCCGAACGACGACCTGCGGTCCGACTGGCTACCGCTGCGCCACTTGGGAACCTGCGCCACCTGGGTCAGCGACAAGAAGGCGTCGTGGGTGCTGCTCGAATCGCAGCCCTCAACCAGTGATCCAGACCCGAAGGCAAAGCTCAACTAACGCTCAAGGTCTGTTTTCCGGGGTCGGGTGAGGCCCCAATCCCTACCTCAGGCGTAGCCCAGGTCGTCGAGATGCTCGTCGTCGATCCCGAAGAAGTGGGCCACCTCGTGCCACACCGTGATGCGCACCTCGTCCACCACTTCGTCGGCGTCAAGGCAGTAGCGAAGCAGTGGTCCGCGGAAGATCACTATCCTGTCCGGGAGCACTCCCCCGTACTGCGAAGTGCGGTCTGACAAGGGAGTTCCGTCGTAGTAGCCGAACAGTTCGGGGTCGGACGGGTCGGGCTCGTCCTCGATGATGACCACGCAATTCTCGAGCAGCGCCAGGAACCTCTCGGGGATCTGCGAGAGCGCGGTGTCGACCAGCTTGTCGAACTCCTCGCGTCCCATCTGCACCGCCATGCGACCACCTTAAGCGGTCCCAGAAACCTGCGAATCACAACGATGTGACTCTCACCCCGCAGACGGCGTGTCACGACGACGGCCGTCAACCCGATGACGCGGCGACTCGGCCTTCTCTAGAGTCTCGCTCCGTTGAGGCATCTGGGACAGGTGTGACGAATGTGTCGCATGTGACACAAGCGGCACGGGGAAGACCCGTCCCGGGGCCTCACCCCGGACCGAACTACTTCCCCAAGAGGAAAGGGACGAGAGTGCGACAGCTCCGCCTCGTGATCACCTGGGCGGTGACGACCGCCGTGCTGGCGGCGTCCGCCGGTGTCACGACGGCGCTCTCCGCCGGCGCTGCCGTCGCCACCCTCTTCAGCGCGACGGGCAACGTGAACGTGCGGGCCGCCGCCAACACGACCAGCGCCATCCTGCGCACCCTCAAGACCGGCGAGACGGTCCGCGCGTCCGGCACCGCCGCCAACGACTGGCAGCCCATCAGCTTCGACGGCAAGACCGCGTACGTCTCAGCCAAGTACCTCAAGGCCAGCTCGACGACGGGTCCCGTCATCGTCGGCCCGGCAGGCACCAGGACGACCACCGTCAACGTCAACCTGCGGGCCGCGGCCAGCCTGCAGTCGGACATCGTGCGGGTCCTCATGCAGGGGACGTCGGTCAGCGTCACGGGACGCGCGCAGGGCGACTTCTCCGAAGCCACCGTCGACGGCGTCCTCCGCTGGCTCTACAGCCAGTACCTGTCGGGCGCGACGACGGGCACCCCGACCCCCACGACGCCGCCGCCCGCCACCACGCCTCCCGTCGTCGGGACGTTCGTGACCACCGCCATCCTCACCATGCGGACGTCCGCGAGCCCCACCGCCACCTCACTAGGCGACCTCCCGGCGAACACCTCGGTCGGGCTGACCGGCGTCCACCAGGCCAGCTACAGCCAGATCGTCCACAACGGCAAGGCGGGCTGGGTGCTGACCGGCTACCTGAAGGCGACCGCCCAGAGCAACGGCGTGACGCTGCCCGCCGCCAAGGGCCTGCTCTACATCACCGCCAACGACGTCGCGATCCGCACCGACGCCAACGGCGACGCCCCCAAGGTGACGACGCTCCCGCGCGGCACAGTCCTGCAGGCGACGGGTGTCACGAAGAACAGCTACACGCAGGTCATCTACGCCGCCAAGCTCACGTGGGTGGCGAGCCAGTACCTCAGCACGACTCCGCAGGACTCCGGCTCCCTGGGCAGCTCGAGCCTCGACAAGCTCAACCCCACCGCCAAGGCGTTCGTCCCCGTCATCAGGGCCAAGTTCCCCGAGATCAAGACGATGTACGGCTGGCGGGCGTCCAGCGCCTACTCGTCCGACCACCCGAACGGGCGGGCGCTCGACATCATGATCCCGTCGTACAAGACGAACAAGGGGCTCGGCGACAGGATCGCCCAGTTCGCCATCGACAACGCCGGCACGTACAAGATCAAGTACGTCATCTGGCGGCAGCGCAACTACACCATCACGCGTGGCAAGTGGGTCGCCATGGCCGACCGCGGCAGCGACACCCAGAACCACTACGACCACGTCCATGTCTCGTTCCTGAGCTGACCCTCCACAAGCTCAGTAACCCCCCGAAAGCCCGGCACCCCCTCTGCCGGGCTTTCCCCTTTCCTGGTGACGGTGGGGTGCGCGCGGTCACCTCGGCGGGCGGTGCGACGGTGGGACGGACGGACGGTGGGTGCCCGGCTCAGCGGACCGCGCCGTGACGGACGGAAGGCTCAGCGACACGCCCGGCGCTAGACCGGCGCCAGCAGACACGGCAGCGTTGGGACTGACTGACCGAGGCTCAGCGGAGCTTGCGGCCGTCCGCGTCGCGCATGTTGCCCGACAGCATGAGGATGAAGTCGGCGACGCACCACAGGCCGAACACGATCCAGAGGATCCAGAAGAAGGGCGGCTGCAGCACCGACATCAGGATGCAGAACACCAGGATCGCCATGCTGAGGAAGCCGGTGCGCTGGTCACCGATGTAGAACCTGCCGGCGCCGATCGGGCCCAGGAAGAGCTGCAGGAAGGCCGCCACCCAGCGGTTGTGTTGGGACATCGGCTCGCCGGTGATCGGGTCGACGCGGACCTTGCCGGCCACGACGTACTGCGGGACGACAGCCATCGCCTGGCCGGGTGTCACGGCGTGGGGTTGGACGGGCTGCGGTGCTGGCTCGGGGCGTGGCGGGTCTGGCTCGTCCCACGCCGGATAGGGGGTGAACCCTGCTTGACCAGGCTCCTGTGCCGGCTGCGCATCGGGTGCCCCGGGATTCGAGTGCTCCGTGCTGCTCACGCAGGAAAGCCTAGACGTAAACGCTGTGTGCCAAGACCTTCCCGCCTGATTCGGTCACCCTCATTCTGCCGCGAGGAGCACCCGCTCCCCCGCGCCGTTGTTTTGGGGCTGACTATCGCTGGGCCGTATAGTTCACGGGTCAGGTCCCCATCGTCTAGCGGCCTAGGACACCGCCCTTTCAAGGCGGCAGCGCGGGTTCGAATCCCGTTGGGGATGCCAGAGCGTGACTCCTCTCCGTCCGCCTCCCCAGAACGCCACAACGCGCCAACCACAGCCACCTCCACCCCCAGAGGGCCATGTGGTGCGTGCGCACGCCGCACACCCTCCCGCGCTCAAGCACTCAGCCACCGAGAAGACGGCGAAACGCCACCCCCACAAGCGAACGCGACCACCCAGACACCAAGAAAACGAGCGAAATCCCAGCGAGAACAAGGAACGCAACCACCCCAGCTACCGCACAGACGAGCGAAACGCCACCACAGAGGGGGTGCGGGGGGGCGAAGCCTCCCCGCCCGGGGGTTCGCGGGGGTCGTCCCCCGCGAAGACAGGAACGCGACGATTCAGGCTCGTCGAGTGGCGAGCACTCTTCACCCAATTCGTCGCGTGGCCAGGACCGGGATCGAACCGGTGACCTTTCACTTTTCAGGCGAACGCTCTACCGACTGAGCTACCTGGCCAGGAAGCATTCGCTGCTTCAGCGACCCCGACGGGACTCGAACCCGCGACCTCCGCCGTGACAGGGCGGCGCGCTAACCAACTGCGCTACGGGGCCTTTGACAAGACCGTGCTGACCGTTTCTGGCCAGCCCCGAAACTATAACGTAACCGCTCCGCGCGGAGGAAATCGAGGGGCGGCGGACTGGCTCCTGACCAGCGTCGGGGGGCCCCCGGGGGCG
>JAEWIK010000326.1 GCA_023387135.1 Actinomycetes bacterium
ATCGCCGCCAGCCACCAGCTCGACGTCCTGCACTCGCAGAACGAGCGCGGGTCGATCTACCTGACGGCGCTCGTCGCCCGTGCCGCAGGGCTCCCCCACGTCCACACGTTCCACTCCAACTACGCCGGCACCCACCTGACCAGCCCGGGCCCGGCCGCCCTCAACTCGCTCACCTACCTGCCCGCCGCCGGACGCCTGCTGCGCAGCTTCGCCAGGCGGGACTCGACCAGCCCCCTCCGCACCCCCACCACCCCGCGCGCCGCCGAGGACTCGGTACACGCCCGCAGGGACTGGAAGTCGCTGGCCCGGCTCGCGCGCGAGCTGGACGCCTTCACCTCGCCCGCGTCCTTCATGAAGGAGTGCATGGTCGACGCGGCGCCCGAACTCGCCGACGTCGCACACGTCGTCCCCAGCGGCATCGACCAGGCCTTCCTGGACGTGACCCGGACGCGAGGCAGCGGCGGCCCGATCCGCTTCCTCAGTTGCAGCAGGCTCGGCGCGGAGAAGCGGGTCGACGCCATCATCAGCGCCTACGAGCAGATCGCCTCGGACGACAACGAGCTCGTCATCATCGGCACGGGACCGCAGGAGGCGGCGCTGAAGCGGCAGGCCGCCCAGGTGCGCCGCGGCACCGTGAGGATGCTCGGGCGCATGGAGAACACCGCCCAGGTCGCCCAGCACATGGCCGACGCCGACGTGTTCGTGCTCGCCTCGTACCACTTCGACACCCAGGGCATCGTCCTCGCCGAGGCGGCGGCGACAGGCACACCGATCGTCTACTGCGATGAGCGCCTGACTGTGGGAGTCGGACCCGAGAACGCCGTGCTGTGCGGCAGGAGCGCTTCGGACCTCGCCGCGGCGATGGCGTCCCTCGCGGCCGACCCGCAACGGCGCGCCGCCATGTCTGCCGCCGGACGGGCGCTCGGCCCGTCCCTCACCGGCAAGGCGATGGCGCAGTCGTACGTCGACGTGTACCGGCAGGCGCTGGCGGTCGCGCCCCGGCTCCGGTCAGGTAGGTAGCGGGTCGGCTTCCGAGCCGGCGCTCGCCCGCTCGTCGAGCGGCGAGTTGACCTGCGAGTCGGGGTGGTTCATGGACAGGATCACCACGCCCGCCACAGCGATGGCACCGCTCACCACCATGCCCAGCGCGTCGAGCGCGCCCACCCTGACGCCTTCGCCGAGCACGGCCAGGCCGAAGGTGACTGCCACGATGGGGTCGGTCGTGGTCATCGAGCCGACGACGATCTCCGCCGGCCCGTTCGCGTAGGACTGCTGGATCATCCAGCCGCCGACCGCGTAGCAGATGACCATGAACCCTGCCATCGTCCACAACAAGGGGTGACGCAGCACGTCGGGCTGGCTGATCATGTGGCTGAACGACTTGATGAGACCCGAGGAGAGCCCGTAGCAGACCGAACCGGCCGAGGCCCACATGATGCAGCGCAGCGACCTCGACCCGTACCTGCCGAACCACGCCAGCACCCCGGCGAGTGTGAAGGCGACGAGCGCTCCGCTCACGATCCCCAGCGGGGGCAGGTGGGTGTCCGACGCCGCCGTGCTCGTCGAGATGATGGTGAAGCAGACGATGCCCACGATCGTGACGGCGACGGCGCCCCAGATCTTGGCGGTGGGACGGAAGCCGTGGATCCGTGCCGCGAGCAGCACCGACCAGGGCACCGCGAGGATGCCCACGGGCTGCACGACTGTGACCGGTGCCGACATCAGCGCCGTGATGTGGAAGGCGGACCCCATCGCCGCGACGCCGATGCCCGCCAGCCACCTGGGGTTGATGAGCAGCCTGACGACCTTGCCGAGGGCCATGTGCCGGTTGCTGTCGGCGGTGTCGACAGTCCGCCCGACCGCCCAGTGCTGGATCGTGGCGCCGCACGCGAACAGCAGCGACGAGGTGACCATCAGCGCGATGGCGAGCGGGATGTTCTGCGGGAGCAACGATGGCCCGGGTAGTGCTAGCAGCATCGGCCACCGATTCTTCTCTCAGACGCGGTACAGTCCCGCGGATTCCGGCACAGGATACCTGTCGGGATCACCAACCGCCGCCACCGCCGCCACCGAAGCCGCCGCCGCCCGAGAAGCCTGAACCCCCCGATGAAGCGGCAGTTGCCGACTGCAGCTGGGACGACATGTGGCTCGCGAGCCGATCCATGGACGAGGCGAAGTCGTTGCCGAGGTAGCCGTAGTGCCCGGTGCCGATGTACCAGCCCACGGCCGTCGGCGTGTAGCGCCCCTCGGCCTCGAGTTGCCTGAAGACCTTCGTCCACCTGTCGGCGACGCCGAAGATGATCGCGTACGGCAGGTACCTGGAGAACACGTCGATGCCCTCCTCGAACTTGATCTGGTCGGCTTCGGCGGTGCTGAGGTAGAGCTCGAAGCCCTTGGTCTGGGCGAGGACCGCCGAGCCGGCGGCGGTGCGGGAGCCGAACCTGTTGTTCATGATGAGCACGCCGATGCCCGTGATGACACCCGCCAGGCCCAGCAGCCCGAAGCCGCCGACGCCCGCCGCCACGCCCACAAAACCCAGGCCGAGGCCGACGGCGAGACCGGCGAGGATGAGCCCGACGCCTGCCGCGAGCGCGACGGCCCTGACGATCCGCGGATTGCGGGTGAACCAGTGCAGTTCGCCGGTCACCCGGGAGTACAGGGACGAGCGCGTGTTCTCCAGCAGGCTGGCGTACGACTTGTTCTTCAACTCGTCGGTGTCGACGACAGAACCGCGGCTGAACAGCCCGTCGAACATCTGCCGCTCGTAGCCGATGAGGCCCTTCGAGCTCGACAGCTTGGTGAAGCGCCAGTCCTTCCTTCCGGTCTCCTCGATCCTGAGGTAGCCGCGGACGGCGAGGTCGATCATCGTGGCGGTGATGTCGGTGTTGTCGGCGGAGTGGTCTGTCAGCACGCCCAACTCGCCGGGACGGGCGCCGTCGGGCGGCTGGAACTGGACGGCCACCGGGACGTCCTGGCCGCCGCGTCCGACGCTCACCTGCTGGTCGGCGGCAGGCACCACGCCGGGGGTGAGGCCGAGGTAGACCTCGTCACGCGCGCCGCGGCGGGTCCGCCTGATGAGCAGGCCGAGGCCCAGCGCCGACAGGACGGCGGTGAGCCCCGCCGTCAGCGGGGTGACGGGGAACATGTTGCCGACGTGGTAGCGGGTCGTGAGCCGCGGTTCGGCGGCGGTGAAGGTGCCGGCCGGGAACCCCGCCACGATCTGCAACGGCGTGCCCTCGTCGAGGTACGACTGGGTGAAGTGGGCGGTGTTCCCCGTCGAGCCGTGGTCGCTGCAGGTCCCGGAGAAGAGCCCGCCGGTGAAACAGGCGGTGCGCACCACGTCGACGGGCCCGACGACGGTGGCCGACACATCGTTGATGGGGACCTCCCACCCTGTGCCGATGACGTTCCAGTTGAACTCGTCGAGCCCCGACTGCTGCTGCCTGGTGGCGATGAGGCCGCGGATCGAGTAGCTGATGGTGTAGCGCTGGACGCCGGTGTAGGTCTGGTTCTCGCTGCCCACGCGGATGAGCAGGTTCCCGTCCTCGTGGCGGGTCTGGACGTCGGCGTTGGCGCCGCTCGGGCTCGTCACCTCGCCCACCGTCACGTCGAGCATGCGCCAGTGGTCGGGGTCGTTGCCCATCTCCTGGCGCTCGGGAAGCGTGATGTACGGCCCGTGCCCGGCGT
>JAEWIK010000349.1 GCA_023387135.1 Actinomycetes bacterium
CCGTGGGGCTACGTGATCACGGCGTCCAGCGAGGCCGGGAGCGTCGAGCTGATAGCGCGGACGGGCGGCACCTGGCGTCCCGACTGGACGCTGTCGATCTGGGGCCGGCGCGACGAGCTCGTGCTCGACTTCCCGCCGTCCTACGTCCACGGCGGCTCGGCGGTCGCGGCGCTCACCAGCGCGGGCGCGACCACGACGTGGGGGCCCTTCCCCCGCAACGGCTACGAGGCCGAATGGCGTGAGCTGCTCGACATCATCGACGGCGGCGCTCCCCGCTACCCGGTCAGCGCCCTCATCGACGACCTGCAGTACGCGCTGCGGCTCGCCGACCTTGCCACGGCATCAGTGACGAAGACAGGGGAGGCGGCATGACCGGCTCACTCGGCCTCAGGCTGGTCCAGCCCGACCAGGCGGACGCGGCGCAGCAGGCGGCCCTGGAGGCCGCGGCGGGCACCGTCCCGGCGAGCTTCCACCTGACGGAGTCCGCCGACGACCCGCACATCGCGTGGGTGTTCGGCGGCCAGGGATGGGAGCAACGGGTCGAGGCGGCGCTGCAGGCCGGCGCGCTGGCCGTCGTGCTCGACGCCGCCGGACCGTTCGGCCCGTCCGACGTGGAGGCGTTCCGGGGCAGGCCGGTGGTGCTGGCAGGCAGCCGCACCCATGCCCCCCAGCTCCGTGACCTCGCCTCCCGGCTGCCGGCCCTGGGCGATCTCGCCTTCATCGAGGTGCTCGTCGTCGACGACGCCTCGCACGCACAACCAGCCGCCGCGCTGTGGGACATCGTCGCGATGCTCACCGCCGCGGGGCTGCACATCGACTCGGTCCCCCTCGTCACCGTGGGGGAGCAGGCGGTGATGGCGGAGACCTCCGTCGGAACCGCACGCGCCCACCTGAGCTACGTGTGCCGCGAGGGTGCGGTACCGCGGGCGTCGATCAAGGTCTTCTCAGCTCAGGGCAGCGTGGAAGCGACGATGGGTGATCCCACAGTCGCGCTGCCGGGAAGGGTGTTGGCGGTGGGGGCGAAGGATGCCTCCCTGTCCAGCACCGCTTACGTCACGCCGAGACGCGTGGCGCTGGAAGAGGTGCATGCCACGGTGGCACGCGGCCTCACTCCTCCAGGACTGCTGGAACTCCATGCCCACGCCGCCAGCCTGCTCAGCCAGGTCTTGTGGGCGGGGGGAGAGCAGACAACTCCAACCCAATTGGAAGGAACAAACAGATGAGTATCCACCGCAGGGCACTAGCCCTGGCTTCAGCGGCGGCCATCGGGATCGTCGGGTTGTCCGCCTGTGGCAGCCCTGCCCCGAGCGCCGCGCCCTCCGGGAGCTCCGAGCCGTCGTCGCAGGCTCCCTCGACTCCTGCCGAACCCGTCACCCTTGAGTTCTGGGACATGTCGTGGGGCCCCACCGGCACCTACGACGTCAAGGCCAAGGAACTGGTCAAGAAGTTCGAGGACGCCAACCCCGGCATCAAGGTCAACTACACCCTGAAGACCTGGGACAACTGGTACCAGACCTTCGCCCAGGCAGTCGGTGCCAATGCTGCTCCCGACGTCTCCACCGGCGGCGGCTTCCAGCCCTTCGGCCTGCAGCAGGACGCCGACGCGATCCTTCCGCTGAACGACCTGGTCGACAAGTGGAAGTCTGACGGCACCGCCGACGACTTCACCGAGGGCATGCTCGACTACTACAAGGACGGCGACGGCAACTACCTCGCCATCCCGTGGGCGACCGACATCCGCGTGTGGTACTACCGCACCGACCTGCTGGAGAAGGCCAAGGCCAAGGTTCCCACCACGTACGACGAGCTGAAGAGCGCCTGTGAAGCAGTTCACAAGCTCGGCTCCGACGTCTACGGCATCGCCGACGGCGGCACGCCGCACTGGACGTTCATGCAGGGCATCGCCAACGGCGCCGGCATGTTCGACGCCGACGGCAACGCGCAGATCTCGACCAACCCGAAGGAGCTCGCTGCTCTGGAGTACATCGCCTCCATGGGTCAGGGCGGCTCCGGCTGCATCAACCCGTCGGCGACGACGATCACGCAAGACGACGCCATCAAGCTGTTCGATGAGGGCAAGGCCGCTTTCGTGATGGACTCCCCGTCCTTCGGGCCGCACATCTCCGCCGACACCCAGAAGGTCACCAAGGTTCTTCCCCCGCTGGCGAACGCCGACG
Organism: Actinomycetes bacterium; assembly: GCA_023387135.1. Classification (GTDB taxonomy): domain Bacteria; phylum Actinomycetota; class Actinomycetes; order Propionibacteriales; family Propionibacteriaceae; genus Propionicimonas. The sequence goes on from JAEWIK010000349.1 coordinate 2,178, forward strand.
GCCAGAAGCTCGGTCTCTACTTCGTGAACGGCATCATGGCCTACAAGCAGACGCAGCATCCTGAAGAGGCCAAGAAGTTCATCGAGTACTGGTCCGGCATTGGTGACCAGCTCATGCTGTCGGGCGCTTCCGGCGTCTCCCCGCGCAAGTCGCTCGACTCCAACCCCGGCTTCGACAAGGCCTTCCTCTACCGCGAGTCCGCCAAGCTCTGGGGCGCTCCGGTCGGCCAGCCGCTGTTCGCCCAGGCGAAGAACGGTTTCGCAGCCCTCAACACCATCGACGGTGACTCCACGATGCTCGACCTCGAGCGCGCGCTGTTCTCGGGCAAGGACGTCAAGGCGTCCGCCGAGGCCGCTCAGCAGAAGGTCCAGGGATTCGTCGACGACGGTAAGTAATCCGGTCCTGCCGGGTTACTAACCCGGCAAGGCTCAATATCCTGTCGGGGGGGGGGGGGGCACCCCCCCCCCCCCCC
>JAEWIK010000004.1 GCA_023387135.1 Actinomycetes bacterium
CTGGCCGTGTCGAGGCGCTCGACCAGAGCCTCAAGCTCGACGCCGCGGGGAGCGTGGTGTGGGCCTGCCTCGCGCTGGCCTACCTGCCGAACGCGCTGCTGTGGGGCCTGTCCTGGATGCTCGGTGGCGGGTTCACCGTCGGGACCGGATCGCTCGTCTCGCTGTCGGGCACGCAGCTCGGCATGCTGCCGGCGATCCCGCTGCTGGGGGCGCTTCCCGCCGAGGGTGTGGCGCCGCAGGCGACTGTGCTGTGGATGCTCGGCGGCGGGCTGGCGGGGATGGCCGCGGGGGTCGCGGCGGTGCTGCGCCTCGGCAGGGCCCGCCTCACTGTGGTCTCGGCCCTGGTCGCCGCGGCTGTCGCCGCCGTCGCGGGGCTGCTGACCGCGGGCATCATGCTCGCCGGGGCCTGGGCGAGCCGGGGTGACCTCGGCAGCCTGCGGCTGGTGGGGCTCGGGCCACGGCTGCCCGAATTGGTGGGCGTCGGGCTGCCGCTCCTCGTCGTCTCGTCGGTGGTCGGCGGGCTGTTGTGCTGGTCGGTGGGAGCCGTCCGGGCGAGGCGCCTGTCCTCTGTAGTCTGACGCCATGCAGTTGCGCCTGGTGGTTCTGGTCTCGGGGACTGGCACCCTGCTGCAGGCGCTGCTGGACGCGAGGGCCGCAGGCTCGCTCGCCGCGGACGTGGTCGCCGTCGGATCCGACCGACCCGATGCGCAGGGGCTCGAACGGGCGCGCGCGGCAGGCATCCCCACGTTCGTCCATCGGCTCGGCAACGGCGACGACAGGGCGGCCTGGGACGCCGGCCTCACCGAGCTCGTCGCGGGCTACGCGCCTGATCTCGTGGTGAGCGCGGGGTTCATGAAGCTCGTCGGCGGCGCCTTCCTGGCCCGCTTCCCCATGATCAACACCCATCCGGCGCTGCTGCCGTCCTTCCCCGGCATGCACGGGCCCCGGGATGCGCTGGCCCACGGGGTGAAGGTGACCGGAGCCACCCTGTTCGCCGTCGACGAAGGCGTCGACTCGGGCACGATCCTCGCCCAGGAGCCCGTCAGGGTGCTGCGCGAGGACACCGTCGAGACCCTGCACGAGCGCATCAAGGTCGTCGAGCGCCTGATGCTCGTGGACTACCTCAACGAGTACGCGGCGTCGAGGCAGCCCGGACGCGGGCGATGAACGAGGTTTTCACAAGACGAGGAGAAGCATGACCGATCGGCAACCCATCCGCCGGGCGCTGGTGTCGGTGTACGACAAGACCGGACTGGTCGAACTGGGCAGGGCCCTCGCCGCGGCCGGGGTCGAGCTGGTGTCAACGGGCTCGACGGTGGGCATCCTCGCCGATGCCGGCCTCCCCGTCACCTCGGTCGAGAGCGTCACGGGTTTCCCCGAGACCCTCGACGGCAGGGTGAAGACCCTCCACCCTGCCATCCACGCCGGAATCCTCGCCGACCGCCGGCTCGCCTCCCACAGGCAGCAACTCGAGGACCTGGGGATCGCGCCGTTCGACCTGGTGGTGAGCAACCTCTACCCGTTCGTCGAGACGGTCGCGGCGGGCGGGACGGTGGCCGAGATCATCGAGAAGATCGACATCGGCGGGCCGTCGATGGTGAGGGCCGCGGCGAAGAACCACCCGTCGGTCGCCATCATCACGGCGCCCTCGCAGTACGGGCTGGTGGTCGAGGCGCTCGCCGCGGGCGGCTTCACGCTGGCCGAGCGGGAGGCCCTCGCCGCGCAGGCCTTCGTCCACACTGCCACCTACGACGTGGCGGTGGCGTCCTGGATGGGCAACGTCCTCACCGACACCAGCGGCGGCGACGGCTTCCCCGCGTGGGTCGGCGCGACCTGGGACAAGGCCGGGACGCTGCGGTACGGCGAGAACGCGCACCAGCGGGCGGCCTTGTATCGCAACGGCGACAGGCCCGGTGGCCTGGCCGCCGCCCGGCAGGTGCACGGCAAGGAGATGAGCTACAACAACTACACCGACGCCGACGCCGCCTACCGCGCCGCCTACGACTTCGCCGCCCCGGCAGTTGCCGTCATCAAGCACGCCAACCCCTGCGGGATCGCCGTCGGTGCCGACATCGCCGAGGCGCACCGCAAGGCCCACGCCTGCGACCCCGTGTCCGCCTACGGCGGCGTGATCGCAGCGAACCGCGAGATCAGCGTCGAGGCTGCCACGCAGATCGCGGGGATCTTCACCGAGGTGGTGGTGGCCCCCGGCTACGAGCCGGGTGCCCTCGAGATCCTCCAGGCCAAGAAGAACGTCAGGCTGCTCATCGTCGAACCCGCCGTGAGCGGCGGCGTCGAGACCCGGCAGATCTCCGGCGGCATGCTGCTGCAGAGCAGGGACGCCATCGACGCCCCCGGCGATGCGCCGTCCACCTGGCAGCTCGTCGCGGGTGAGCCGGCGGACGAGCAGACTCTCGCCGACCTCGAGTTCGCGTGGCGGGCCTGCCGGGCGGTGAAGAGCAACGCCATCCTGCTGGCCCACGACGGCGCGTCGGTCGGCGTCGGCATGGGCCAGGTCAACCGGGTCGACTCCTGCAGGCTCGCCGTGGAGCGGGCCGGTGACAGGGCGCGCGGAGCGGTGGCGGCCTCGGACGCCTTCTTCCCGTTCAACGACGGCCCGACGATCCTGCTGGAGGCAGGCGTCAAGGCGATAGTCCAGCCCGGTGGCTCGGTGCGCGACGCCGAGACCATCGCGGCGGCGCAGGCCGCCGGCGTGACGATGTACGTCACAGGCACCCGGCATTTCTTCCACTAGTGCAGAGCGCCGGGGCCCGCTGGGTCCCGGCGAAGAGGAGGACGCGTGACAGCACAGAAGCTCGACGGCACCGCTTACGCCCGTGAGGTGAAGGCCGACCTCGCGCGCCGCGTGGCGGCGCTCGCGGAGCGTGGCCTGCGCCCGGGGCTGGGCACCGTCCTGGTCGGCGACGACCCCGGCTCGCGCGCCTACGTCGCGGGCAAGCATCGTGACTGCGCCCAGGTCGGGATCGCCTCCCTGAGGGTCGACCTGCCCGAGGACGCCTCGGCCCAGCAGGTCGCCGAGGCGATAGCGGGCCTCAACGAGGACCCTGCCTGCACCGGCTACATCGTGCAGTTGCCGCTGCCGGCCCACCTTGACGACAACGCGGCGCTGGAACTCATCGACCCGCTGAAGGACGCCGACGGACTGCATCCGATGAACCTCGGCAGGCTCGTGCTCGGGGTCCCGGCACCGCTGCCCTGCACGCCGCGGGGGATCCTCGAACTGCTCCGGCACCACGACGTCCCGCTCGCCGGCGCCGAGGTCTGCGTCGTCGGACGCGGCACGACGGTCGGCCGTCCGTTGGGCCTGCTGCTGACGCGCAGGAGCGAGAACGCGACTGTCACTCTCTGTCACACCGGCACCCGCGACCTCGCCGCGCACACGAGGGCCGCCGACATCGTGGTGGCGGCCGCCGGCTCGCCCGGCCTCATCACGTCCGCGATGATCAAGGAGGGTGCAGCCCTGCTCGACGTCGGGATCACCCGCACCGAGGCCGGACTGGTGGGAGACCTCGACCCGTCGGTCTGGGACAAGGCCGCCTGGGTGGCTCCGATGCCGGGCGGCGTCGGCCCGATGACCCGCGCGATGCTGTTGACGAACGTCGTCGAACGGGCGGAGGCGTCGGCGCGATGACGACAGCACCCGTCGACCGTCCGCCCAAGAACTTCGTGCAGCAGGTGCTGGGCCAGTGGCCGTTGGCCGTCGTCCTGGCGGGCGTGATCGTGGGTCTCGTCCTCGTGACGTTGTCGCACTGGCGGCTCGGCACCAGCGTCATGGGAGCCGCGATCACCGCCGGCGGGCTGCTGAGGCTGCTGCCGAACCGCCGCGTGGGCCTGCTCGCCGTCCGCAACAAGGCGCTGGACTCGATCGTCCTGCTCACGATCGGCGTCGGCCTGATCGCGCTGGCCTGGCTCGTGCCGCCGGGCCGCGGCTGACCGGCGCCGCGCGGTCAGCCGCGGAAATCGGCCTCCAGGAACTGGCCCGTGGAGGAGTGTGACGCGACGCGGTTGGCCTCGCGCTCGCGGAGTTCGACCCGGCGGATCTTCCCCGAGATGGTCTTGGGCAACTCGCTGACGAACTCGAGGATCCTGACCCGCTGGAACGCCGAGAGGCGCTCCTGGGCGTGGGTGAAGATCGCCCGGGCTGCCGAGTCGGCGTCCACGGCGAGGTCCTGGACGAGGCACACGAACGCCTTCGGCACGGCCAGCCGCACCGGGTCGGGAGACGGCACTATCGCCACCTCGGTCACGTAGGGGTGCTCGAGCAGGATCGACTCCAGCTCGAACGGGGAGATCTTGTAGTCGGAGGCCTTGAAGACGTCGTCGGCGCGACCCACGTAGGTGAGGTAGCCGTCGGCGTCCCGGGAGGCGATGTCGCCCGTGTGGTAGTAGCCGCCGCGGGTCGCCTCGGCGGTCATGCCCGCGTCCTCGTGGTAGCCGCCCATGAGGGCGATGTTGCGCACCGACAGGTCGAGGCAGATCTCGCCCTCGTCGCTCGACACCTCGCCCGTCACGGGGTCGAGCAGCACGACGGCGTAGCCGGGCATCGGGCGTCCCATCGAGCCGTCCTTCACGGGCTGGCCGGGGGAGTTGCCGATGCAGCAGGTCATCTCGGTCTGGCCGAACCCGTCCCTGATGGTGCCGCCCCAGGCCGCCCTCACCTTCGCTATCACCTCGGGGTTGAGCGGTTCGCCGGCGCCCACGAGTTCCCGCGGGGGGTTGGTGAGCTGGCCGAGGTCTGCCTGGATGAGCATCCGCCAGACGGTGGGAGGCGCGCAGAAGGACGTCACGGCGTGGGTGTCCATGATCTTCATCAGCAGCGCGGCGTCGAAGCGTTCGTAGTTGACGATGAAGACAGTCGCCTGGGCGAGGAAGGGTGCGAAGAAGTTGCTCCACGCGTGCTTGCCCCAGCCGGGGGAGGAGATGTTGAGGTGCACGTCGCCCGGCCGGACCCCCAGCCACCACATGGTGGAGAGGTGGCCGACGGGGTAGGACACCTGGGTGTGCCTGACGAGTTTGGGGCGGGCAGTCGTGCCCGAGGTGAAGTAGAGCAGGGAGAGGTCGTCGGCGGGAGTCGGGCCGTCGGGCTCGAACTCGCCCGGTGCGTTGACCGAGTCGGAGTACGGCACCCAGCCCGAGGGAGTGGGGCCGTCCACGACCACCCTGCGCACCGCCCGGGGAATGTCGTTGAACCTGCCCGCCAGGCTCGCTGTCGTGAAGACGAACCTCGTCTGGCTGCGGCCGATGCGGTAGGCGAGATCGGCGGCCGAGAGCAGTGTCGAGGTCGGGATGATGACGGCGCCGAGTTTCATGAGACCCAGTTCGATCTCCCACAGCTCGATCGAGTTTCCGAGCATCACCATCGCGCGGTCGCCCCGGTTGACGCCGAGGGAGCGCAGCCAGTTCGCCACCTGGTCGGACCGCTGCGCGAGCTCGCCGTAGGTCCACGACCTGGTCGTCGTGTCGGGGTCGACGATGGTCACCGCCGCGGTGTCGGGATGCTCGCCGGCCACGACGTCGAACCACTCCAGGGCGAAGTTGAACTCGTCGAGCTCGGGCCAGGTGAAGCCGGAGGTGGCCCCTTCGTAGTCCTGCGCGTGGGCGAACAGGAAGTCGCGGGCTTCGCGCACCGCGAGGGTCGCTGCGGTGGCTGGACGTCCGGTGAAGGACATGGGCAACTCCAGAACTACGGAACCGTAACCTACGCTTCCGTAGCCTAGCCCAGAACTGCTGCTGCCACCACCATGGCGGGCGAGTGCGTGAGTCCCCGTCGACCATTCACCCACTCTCACATTGTTAGAGCACACGCGGCCTGTGGCGGTGGAAACGGTTCGTGACGCCCGCCCTGGTTCCGTGAGGCGGCGCCCATCCGCGGGGTGGCGCGCGGAGCGAGTCACTGAGGTGCGGACCCCCACGATGCCGGTCGAGGGCTTCGTGACTCCTCGCTGGCGCTCGGACCTCAGCCAACGACCGGGAAGCGCCGCCACCAACGACCGGGAGCACCCCCGCGCGAAGCGGCTGTGCCGCGATCCCCGAGGTCGCCCGAAGGGCGAGTCACGAGGGGCCGGCGCCCCTGAACGGCCCGACACGGGCGTGCTGAGGCTCGTTGGGGTTTGACGCTTTTGGTGTTGTTGGGGGCCGGTTGGTGCGTAGGTGGTGGTG
>JAEWIK010000043.1 GCA_023387135.1 Actinomycetes bacterium
CCCGGTGCGCCGCCTGCCTCGCTATCGGGCGGCGCACCGTCTCCCTGGTCGTCGATGTACTCCAACAGGTCACCTGGCTGGCACTTGAGCACTCGACACATCGCCTCCAGCGTGGAGAAGCGCACAGCCTTCGCGCGACCGTTCTTCAGCACGGCGACATTGGCCGGGGAGATCCCGACGGCGTCCGAGAACTCTTGAACCGACATCCCCGAGTCAAGGAGAAGGTGTCCCAGTCTCACTCGAATCATCAGATGACCGAGCCCAACTCTTCGTGCTCGGAGCGGGCGTCCAGGAAGAGGCGCTTACCGAGGCCGATCAGTACGGTCAACGCAACGCCGATGACACAGCTCGCAGCAAGCACCAGGACTACACCTGGCCCGCCGACCCCCACGAAGAAGAGGAGGTGCGCGGCGGTCACGGCCGGGACGGCGGCCGCCGTGGCTAGTGCAGTTCGGATGACATCAATGAGAGTGGCTGACCGAGCGCCGAAGAACTCTCCTCGCGGGATCGCAGAGATCAGCCCGTACACCGCCGCCAACGCGACCTGAATGCTCAAGACAGTGACAACGGCGGCCGCTGCGTATGGGACGACCAGGTCCTGGACTTCCGGGAACGCCGTCCCGGTCTGGTGGGCAAGCACCGGCAACAGGATCTGCATGAGGATGGTGCCCACCAGGAGCCCGGCAACGGAGAGTTTGGCCAGCCTGACAGAGGTTTCGCGCATGTATCGATTATCAGGCGACTCCTATTGATTATCAATAGTTAGCAGGCTCAATCGAGATCGTTGTTGAGCTACTGAAGCCGCAGTTGTCCGCAGCGAGGAGACAGAGTCACTCGGTTCGTCGCTCCGAACTGCTGAGCCAGAGCGCTGACGTGGTACTTCACCGTGCACGGAGAGAGGTGGACCTGGCGCGCGATCCGCGGGTTTGTCATCCCGCGCCGACAAGCCTCAAGATGCGCGTTTCGGTAGTCGAACGGGGCGGGTATCTGCGCAAACCGTCCCACCGGGCCACTGGACGAGCTGGACGACCGACACGATCGGAAGACCAGCCAGCGGGTCGACAAGACCGCGATCACGGCTGCGACGACCGCCTACGCGTACCCTGCCAACGGACCGATGGCGGTCCGCCCGCACGCAGTCTCGCAGACCGTCACCACCGGGTCGACAGCCGCGACCCGGAGCTATGAGTACGACGCTGCCGGCGGGCGGGTCATCCGTCAGGAGTCGGGCAAGACGACACTCACGGTCGCCGGCACCGAACTGACCGTCGACAACGCCACGGGTACGGCGACGGCGTCCCGCTACTACGCCCACGCCGGGCAGGCCGTCGCGGTCCGCACAGGGAACACCAACGCGGAGTTGTTCAGTCTGATCAACGATCATCAGGGCACAGCTCACAACCAGATCCGTAACTCCGACTCTCAACTCCAGAGCATCTGGCAGGATCCCTACGGCAACAAGCGGGGGACCGCGCCGGCGGCATGGGCCGGTGGGCGCGGGTTCGTCGGTGGTCTCAACGACGTGTCCACCGGTCTTGTACGCCTGGGTGCGCGTGATTTCGATCCTGTGTTGCAGCGGTTCACCACGGTGGACCCGGTGCAGGTGCTCGATGTGCCGCTGCAGTGGAACCCGTACCTCTACGGCGACAACAGCCCGGTGACGAAGGCCGACCCGAGCGGCTTGTGCTGGATCTGTGGGATCGGGAATGCGATCGCCAGTGCTGCGCGTGCCGTGGTGGGTGTGGTCAAGGCGACGGTCACCAAGGTCGCCTCGGCGGTGAAACGGGTAGCCACGGCGGTCGTGAAGAAGGTCGCCTCGGTGGCGGCGAAGGTCGTCCACGAGGCCGTCAAGGTTGCGAAGAAGATCGCCAGGGCCGTCACCACAGCAGTCCGCACCGTCAAGGCGGCGGTCAAGCACGCCGTGAAGAAGGCGGTCTCCAAAGCCAAACATGTGGCGTCGTCGGCGGGCAAGGCGGTCGATCACGCGAAGAAGGCCGTCAGTGAGGGTGTCAAGCGTGCCGGCGACACCCTGAACGAGTACGGCGACGCGATCCAGTTGGGTCTGGATGTGGTCGGGCTCGTCCCGGTCGTGGGTGAGATCGCTGATGGTGCGAACGCGATCATCTACGCCGCCAAGGGCGACTACGCCAACGCCGCCCTCTCCGCAGCCGCCATGATCCCCATCGGTGGCCAGGCCGCCACCGCTGCCAAGCTGGGAATCAAGGCTGGCAATGCGTTGGTTGGCGCGGCCAGTACGGGTGGACGCATGGCGGGTTCGGCCATGCGCGCCCTGCCTCGAGGGGGAGTGAAACTAACTCAAGGAGGTCTTGAGCACATCGTCTATCGCCATTGGGCGACTAGCGGCTTTGATAAGGTGGGCAAGTTCGCTCCCGGTTCGACAGCAAGATCGGTTCGCCAGATGGTTGAGGATACGGCTCGCAATGGAGCCATGCGTTCGAACACCGCTGGTCGCCCCGGCACGATTTTTGAGCACGATCTCGGCCGAACCATCGGGACTAATGGCGCAGGAGACCCAACGTCCCGTCTCCGCGTGGTGGCTTCGCCAGATGCGACAGTAATCACCGCGTTCCCGTACTAGGAGGGTGTATGGCGAGGTGGTGTCGACCGTGATCGAGATGGATGCGCTCTTGCAGCGAGAAGAAAGTGACGCTTCCACCAAGTGGGCGGAACTGCCGGAGATATCGCTCCGCTATGACCACTTTCTCGGAGACGTGCTTCTTGTGATCGACGGAGTCGACCTCAGTGCTCGGTGGGGTTGGGTTCCAGTACTTGATTTTGCGCTCGGGTTTACTGAGCTCGTGGGAGGCCTTCGACCGGGCGCGACTGAGGTGTTTGAGTTCACGGAGTCCGAGGCCCACCTGAGGGTGAGTGCGGTCGGGGACCTTGTTGAGGTCACAGCGAGCTTTGCGTCAGGACGGGCACAGGTCGATCGCGCCGAGCTCCGTCTCTCCGCGATGGCCTTCCTTCGCGGCCTCGTCACTCGTATCAGCGTCGAACATCCTGCGCTCTCGTACAATCCCCATCTGGCCCTTGCCGTCAACCGAGCTTGTTCCGTGTTCCCTGGTTAGGATCGACCCCGAACATGGTCGCTGGTTCCGCTGGATTCTCGGCGGAGATCATGCGTTGGCTGGGTGCGCGTGATTTCGACCCCGGTCTTGCAGCGGTTCACCACGGTGGACCCGGTGCAGGTGCTCGATGTGCCGCTGCAGTGGAACCCGTACCTCTACGGGGACAACAGCCCGGTGACGAAGGCCGACCCGAGCAGGACGTACGAGTCACACCCTTGGACTGATTCTCGGTTCGTGGTGGAGTACGTGTGCGGACGAAACACGGTGGATGCAGGCAGCGGTTGGGATTTCACGCGCACGGTGTGGATTCATGTGCCGGCAGGCTCGTGAGCGGACGATTGATCGGAGCGAGTCGAGTTGGCGCCTCGCGGACGGCGCGTGGCGTGCGGCCCATCAACCAGGCGCGCCGGGTCAACGGACTCCTGCCGGACCCCAGGTTTGATGTCTGGGGGATGTCGAAGCCGATTGAGGCTGTTGAGAGGGTGACCCGGTCCTCGCTGCCGACCCAGAGACAGGTGAGACAGCTGTCGAGCCTGTCACAGATCTGATCGTGGCGACGGCGTCAAGCAACTCGTCGCGGTCGGCACTAATCCCGACTTCGATGGCGAGACGGACTGGGTCACAGCGACCGCTGGGCATCCCTTCTGGGTCGACGGTGAAGGATGGGTCGATGCCGGACAACTGGCGGTGGACGATCTGCTGGTCGGCCCGGACGGCGCACTCGTGCGGATCACCGCCCTGGACGATCAGACCCGGGTCGACACCGTGTACAACCTCACCGTCAACCGAATCCACACCTACTACACCCTCGCCGGCGACACCAACGAACCCCTCCTCGTCCACAACTGCAGCCGGGTGTTCTTGCATGCGGAGGAGAGCCTTCGTGCCACTGGCAGCTTCTCACATTGGTCACAGCAGCCAACCGAATCGATCAAGCGCTCACTCAAGCCGGGAGCGGATGAACCACTCGTTGTCAATCAAAGAGGTACGATCCTCGACGGAAACACTCGATCTTTTGTCTTGAAGGACAGGGGTGTCAACGTCGATCAGCTTCCTGCGGTATTGCAGCGGTCAGGCGACTTGCCGGATGCGTTCGGCTGAGGGAGGAATGAATGACGCTCAGGGATGATTTCATTGGGGAGTTGGATCGCGCGCCTGCGCGGTTCCTGATCGAACTATGCTGGCAACTCCACATTTCGACGCGCGGGTACTACGCATCAGCGAGTCTCGACCCGGAAATGACTCGTCAGGCTTTGGAGGGCATGAATGAGCTAGCTCTGATTGTGGCCGAACAGTTGCGATCACTGGATCGAAAGCCATGGGCTTATGACAATGAGACGTTCATTCAGCTGCTCGGCGAAAAAGCGGGGATCTACAAGGTTGGCGGCGACCTCAGAGGCAGCATTGAAAGGGCGCTTGAACGTCTATCGGGGTGAGGTATATGCCTAGTTCGAGTTGGGACACGGTCTCAACTCGGCCAACTAGGCACGTGAGCGCCGCTGAACATTGGCGTGTCCTTTGGTGGCTCTTCGCAACCCAGGGTGTAGTTGGGGTCTGAATCCTCCGGTTTCGATCAGGCTGCGGCGATGTAGTTGGTGACGTCCCGGAAGCCGACCGACCCCGACCTCGATGGCGAGACGGACTGGATCACTGCGACCGCGGGACATCCGTTCTGGGTCGACGGTGAAGGCTGGGTCGATGCCGGTCAGCTGGCGGTGGAACGACCTGCTGGTCGGCCCCCGACGGCACACTTGTGCGGTGCGAACGCGATCATCTACGCCGCCAAGGGCGACTACGCCAACGCCGCGCTCTCCGCCGCTGCGATGATCCCCATCGGTGGCCAGGCCGCAACCGGCCTCAAACTTGGCCTCAAAGGCCTCAACGCTGCAGACCGAGATCAACACACCTCGATGCACTGGTCGAGTGCGAAGCCGTCGCAGACGCCGTCCGATTGCGGCTATCGAAACGGGCGACCTGACGCTCACTGCTGACCCGAGACGGGTTAGCCAGCGGTCGAGCCGGTCACGGACCTGATCGTCGGGGACGGGGTCAGCCAGCTCGTAGCCATTGGTTGAACGACCCGCTGGGCCATCACCCGCGGTCGCCTTCCGGACTCCCGCAGGTGGGCGCCACGCGTTATCCGTCGGGGCCTCGAGTAGCGATGTCTGCTCGTGGCAGTGGCCACGCCCGCTCACGTTTGAGGCGAGTCCTGGCCGCTGGTGGTGCGCGCTCAACCTGACGATCAGTGGAGTGAGCGATTCAGAATCGACGTCATCCCTAGGGGGAACGGGTCCGTCTGTGGTGGAGCTAAGGGGATTCGAACCCCTGACCTTCTCATTGCGAACGAGACGCGCTACCAACTGCGCTATAGCCCCAATGCCTTTCGGCGGCGTCCAGAGTAGCATCTGGGCGCTTCCGGGACGAAACCCGGCTCGTCCACCTCGGGCGTGGCGCCTCTGCTTGCCGGCCGGGCTCCCTCGGGGACGAGTGGGGGCCGGGCTGGGGGAGCGGCAGGGCGGTCTCAGGGACGAATCGTCGCCGGCCCTCAATACAGTCGTGGACGTGATCAAGACGCCGCGTCCACGGGTGGGTGGACTTCGTGGATGGGCCCTCTTCTGGACGCTCTTCATCGGGCTGGGAGCCGTGCTGGGCGCCCTCATGATGTGGATGGGCGCCGACGCCTTCGGCATGAACCCGATGCTGCAGTACATCCAGCGGCTGCCGCTGTCCGACGTCCTGTTCACGACGTGGAAGTGGCCCGGCGTCTTCCTTCTGCTCGTCAACGGCCTCCCGCAACTCGGCGCGGCGACGCTCGTCCTCCTGCGTCATCCGGCGGCACCCCGGGCGGTCCTCGTGGCTGCGATCCTGCTCGCCGGCTGGATGGCGGTCCAGTTCGTGATCTTCCCGCTGAACCCCGTCTCGACGCTCTACCTCGCGTTCGCGATCGCCGAGGGAGCCGCCGCCGTCGGTTGGCTGCGTCGCAGGACGCGACCGGTGTACGTCGCCAGGCCCGCCCTCTGACCAGCGCTCGGCGCGCACGCGCCGGCGAGCCGCCCCAGACATGAGGCGAGGCCCCGGAAAGTATGAGTTCCCGGGGCCTCTAGTCGATGAGGAGCGATGATCCGCATCTTCCGGAAGACCGTCTCCCCAGCCCAACTGACCGCATCACCGGTCCGATCCGACGGGCCGAAACCCACCGGGAAGCTGAGGTCGTTTCCTCCGGCTACCGAACCGCCGAAGCGATCCGATGGCTCATTTCTACCCCTGTCCGAGAGCCGCCAGCAAGGCCCTTCGACCCCGATTCTGGGCGACTTTGCGGGCGTTCGGCGTGTCGTCGGCGTGGCGTGTGACGGCTGTGACAACTGCGTCGGGAGTGCTCACTGAGCCGTCTCAGGTAGCGAGATGGGGTCTCGAAGCATCGGTGTGACAGTTTGCGGGACGATCTCCGGCTCTGGATCGCCGTGATAAGACGGAAAGGTGACCGAAGCCGCGCAAATCACCCCCTTTCACGACCTCGATGCATATGTGGCCCTTCCTCGCGTGAATGGCCTCGCCCTCAGCAAGGACGGACGTCGTCTCGTCGTCACCGTCCAGACGCTGAACCCCGAGCGCACCGCGTACGCGACAGCCCTGTGGGAGATCGACCCTGCAGGTGAGCAGCCTGCCCGTCGTCTCACCCGCAGTGCGAAGGGCGAGTCCTCCGCCCAGTTCACGCGCGCGGGCGACCTGCTCTTCACCTCGGCGCGTCCCGATCCGGACGCCGGCCAGAACGGCAAGGACGACCCGCCGTCGGCCCTGTGGCTGCTGCCCGCCTCGGGTGGCGAAGCCAGGGTGATAGCGACAGCCCCCGGCGGCATCTCAGCGCCGCTGACGGCCGCCGACTCAGACGTCGCCTCCGTCGCGGCGCCGGTCATGCCGAGCGCCGCCGACCTCACGAAGGACGCCGAACTGCGCAAGGCGCGCAAGGAGGCGAAGGTCTCGGCCATCCTGCACGCGACCTACCCGGTCCGTTACTGGGACCACGACCTCGGCCCGGACGAGCCCCGCCGGTTCGTCGCCGACCTCGCGGCCCTGTCGGACGACCCCCGCGTGCCCCTCCCCAAGGCCGACTCCGGCCCGGACGACCCCGAGCGGGACGACCCCGCGGAGGGCAGGCTCACGCTGCGCCAGGTGACGGGTCCCGGCCGCCAGCTCGTCGAGCACGGCGCCGATCTCTCGCGGGACGGCGCGACGCTGGTCACCACCTGGACGGTGCCGGCGCCGGGCGCCTCCGTCCGCAGCACCCTCGTGGCGATCGACACCGCGACCGGCGCGCGGCGGGTGCTCGTCGACGACCCCGACGCGGAGGCGTACTCGCCGGTCATCTCCCCGGACGGCGCCTGGGTGGCGTTCATCCGCGAGACCCTCACCACCCCCGAGCACGCGCCGGTCCAGCGCCTCTGCCTGGTCCCGCTGGAAGGCGGCGAGCCGATCCTGCTCGCCGACGACTGGGACAGGTGGCCCGCGTCGCTGGCTTGGCTGCCGGACGGGGCAGGGCTGCTCGTGACGGCGGACTCCGAGGGCCGCGCACCGGTGTTCCTGGCGAGTTTCGCCGACGGGCCGGGCAGCGCCGCCACCATCGAGCGCCTCACCGCCGACGACGCGGCCTTCACCGACGTGAAGGTCTCGCCCGACGGCACAGTGCTGTACGCGCTGCGGATGAGCTACGCGCGTCCGGCGGAACCCGTCCGCGTCGACCTCGCCGGCTTCCTGGCGAGCGGAACCCCAGGCGGTCGCACCCCGGTCGAGGCCACGGCGCTGCTGTCGCCCGTCCCGGCACCCGAGCTGCCCGGGGAACTGAGGGAGATCGCGACCACCGTCGCCGACGGCAGCACGGTCAGGGCGTGGCTGGCGGTGCCCGGCGGAGCCTCTGCCGACTCGCCGGCGCCGCTGCTGCTGTGGATCCACGGCGGCCCGCTCGGCTCGTGGAACGCCTGGTCGTGGCGTTGGAACCCGTGGCTCATGGTCGCCCAGGGGTATGCCGTCCTGCTGCCCGATCCCGCGCTGTCCACCGGCTACGGCCAGCAGTTCGTCCAGCGAGGCTGGGGACGGTGGGGAGTCGAGCCCTACACCGACCTCCTGGCGATCACCGACGTGGCCGAGGCGCTGCCCGAGGTGGACGCGAGCCGCACCGGCGCCATGGGCGGCTCGTTCGGCGGCTACATGGCGAACTGGGTGGCCGGGCACACCGACCGCTTCAAGGCGATCGTCACCCACGCGAGCCTGTGGGCGCTCGACCAGTTCGGTCCGACGACCGACGCGAGCTACTACTGGCAGCGCGAGATGACCCCGGAGATGGCGCTCGCCCACAGCCCGCACCGGGCCGTCGGCGACATCAGGACGCCCATGCTCGTGATCCACGGCGACAAGGACTACAGGGTTCCCATCGGCGAAGGCCTGCGGCTGTGGTTCGAGCTGAACACACTGTCGGCCCTGCCGTCGAGCGACGACGGCACGACAGTCCACAGGTTCTTGTACTTCCCGGACGAGAACCACTGGATCCTCACGCCGCAGCACGCCAAGGTCTGGTACTCGACGGTGCTGGCCTTCCTCTCCGAGCACGTGCTCGGCAAGCAACTCGCGCTGCCTTCCACGCTCGGGTAGCGGACGGCGACCGCCTGCGGCGGCGAACCAGCGCCGCCGCAGACGAGCCCGAAGGATCAGTAGGCGAACGAGATGTGTGCGCGGTGGTCGGTGCCCTCCTCGATGGCGTCGACGACGCCGAGGGCGAAGTCGGCGCCCGAGATCATCGAGTCGCCGTTGTCGTCCACCAGCGCGACCTCGCCGCCCTTGCGGTAGTGGCCGGTGGCCTCGCCGGGAGCGAACGAGCCGTACCCGCCCGCCGGGCTGACGTACACCCAGTCGAGCGACTCCGGTGCCGCGAGCAGGGTCTCGAGGTTGTCGACCCCGGACCTGATCTCCTTGGCGTAGGCCGCGGGGACGTCTGCCTCGGCGATCCTCGCGGCTCCCGGCTCCGGACGCAGGGCGCTGTAGCCGCCGATGACGAACAGCCTCACTCCTGCGGCGGCGGCGAGTCCGGCGTACTTGCTGTAGAGGTCGACCTGCACGTCCTCGAGTTCGCCGCGCGGCGAGGTGGCGAGCACGACCACGTCGGCGTCGGAGACCGACTCCCGCAGGAAGTCGTCGTCGAAGACGGAGCCGGTGCGGTAGGTCACTCCCGGGATCTGCTCGGGGGGAAGGTTGCGGCTGAACGAGGTGACCTGATGGCCGCGGGTCGCGGCGACTGAAGCGATGTTCGCACCGGTGTAGCCGGTGCCTCCGACGATGTTGATTCGCATGCCGCCAATGGAAGCTCGCCATCGGCCCCTGGACAAGCCCACCGCCGCAGCGGTGGGCTCGCCAGCCGGCGACGGAGAGGTCAGGGGACGATGTGCCCGGCCGCCCGGTAGAGCTCGTACCACTCGGGCTTGGTGAGCTCGATGTCGGCACCCTTGGCGGCGGCCGTCACCCGGGCAGGGGTCGTGGTGCCTGTGACGACCTGCCAGCGGGCCGGGTGGCGCAGGATCCACGCCGTGGCGATCGCCTCGGCGGGCACGCCGTACGCGGCGGCGAGCCTGTCGATGACCTGGTTGAGTTCGGCGTACTCGGGGCTGCCGAGGAACGGCCCGTTGAAGAACTTCGCCTGGAACGGCGACCACGCCTGCAGCGTGATGTCGTGCAGCCTGCAGTAGTCGAGCGTCCCGATGCCCCTGTCGATCGACTGGTCGAGGGTCTCCATGTTCATCGCCATGCCCTGGGTGATGAGGGGCGCGTGGGTGAGCGAGAGCTGCACCTGGTTGGCGACGAGCGGCTGCTTCACGAACTTCTTCAGCAGCTCGATCTGGCCGGGCGTGTGGTTGGAGACGCCGAAGTGCTTGACCTTGCCGGCGGCGGACAGCTCGTCGAGGGCGCGGGCGACCTCCTCGGGCTCCACCAGAGCGTCCGGACGGTGCAGCAGCAGGATGTCGATGTAGTCGGTGTTGAGCGCGGCGAGCGAGCCGTCGACGGCCTCGATCAGGTGCGAGTAGGAGAAGTCGAAGTAGGGCCCGTCCTTGACGATGCCGGCCTTGGTCTGCAGGACGATCTCCGAGCGCTGCGACGGCGTGAGCTTCAGCGCCTCGTTGAACCGCGCCTCGCAGCCGTGGACGCCGGTGCCGTAGATGTCGGCGTGGTCGAAGAAGTTGATGCCCGCCTCGAGCGAGGCATCGAAGAGCGCGCGCACCTCGGCGTCCGACTTCTCCTGGATCCGCATGACGCCGGTGACGATGGCGGGAACTGTGAGGTCGGTGCCGGGCAGGGTGAACGTCTTCATGGAGGGCTCCTCGGGAGGGGACGGATGGGCTGGCGTCTGCGCCTTTACCCGTCCGACAGCCTACGCACCGCGGCGCCCGGTGTGCAGCGTCGCCCGGCCCGGGACGGCGGCCGTCCGGCGGGGTTCGCGGGCCTACCGGGGTGGGGAGTGCCGCGGGAGGGTCAGTCGCAGGATGGTGGCGCCG
>JAEWIK010000045.1 GCA_023387135.1 Actinomycetes bacterium
GCCCACAAGGTGGCAGCGGTGTTGAGCCCGGAGATGGAGACCCCCTGCTTCATGATGACTCCCGCACCGAGGAAGCCGATGCCCGAGACTATCTGCGCCGCCACCCGGGTCGGGTCGGTCGTCGGGCCGTTGAAGCTGTAGGCGCCCATGATGACGAACAGGGTGGCGCCGAGGCTGACGAGCGCGTTGGTGCGCACCCCTGCGGTGCGGGCGCGCCACTGCCTCTCCAGGCCGATGAGCGCACCGAAGGTGACACCGGCGGCAATCCGGAAGATGAGGTCCATCCAGTCCATCGTCACTGCCTCCATGATCTGGTCGGCGGCCGCGCTCACCACAATAACCGCACAATTCCTCACGCGGCGTGGTGACCGCGGTGCGACGCCGCACCGCGGCGGGGGTCAGTCGGCGGACTCCAGGGTCTCGGCGAGTTCCAGCCACCGGGACTCCAGCTCGGCGTGGTGCGCTTCGGCATCGGCCAGCTTCGCGCCCAGCTCGGTGAGCCTCGCGTAGTCGGCGGCGTGCCGGCTCATCTGGTGGTGGAGGTCCTCGATGGTCCTGGACGCCTTGTCGAGCTGGCCCTCGACGCGGGCGAGATCCTTGCGTGCCTGCCGCACCACGGCGGCACTGGCGGCCGCCGGACGGGCGGCCTGCCTGGCGGGCGACGCCGTCGGCGCGAGCGCCGTCCGCCTGCGTTCGAGGTACTCGTCGACCCCGCCGGGCAGCAGCGCCGCCCGTCCGTCCCCCGTCAGGGCGTAGGTGACGTCGCAGACCCGCTCGAGGAAGTACCTGTCGTGGGTGACGACGATGAGCGTGCCCGGCCAGGTGTCGAGGTAGTCCTCGATGACAGTGAGGGTGTCGATGTCGAGGTCGTTCGTCGGTTCGTCGAGCAGCAGCACGTTGGGCTCGCCGAGCAGCAGCCTGAGGAACTGCAGCCGCCTGCGCTCGCCTCCCGACAGGTCCTCGATGCGGGTCACCAGGCGCTCGCCCGTGAAGCCGAACTCCTCCAGCAACGACGACGCCGAGGCCTCCCGCCCGGTCGCCAGCTTCGTCTGCCGTCGCAGCCTGTCCACGCTGTCGAGCACCCGCTCGGAGCCTTCCATCGCCGTCGGGAGCAGCGGCGACTCGGGTTGGTCGGGGGCTTCGGCGGCGGTCGTCGTCGCGGACAGCGCCTGCGTCAGGTGGCCGATCCGCAGCGTCTTGCCGCGCTTCACCCTGCCCGAGGTGGGGCTCAGCTCGCCGGTGAGGAGCCTGAGCAGGGTGGTCTTGCCGGTTCCGTTCACCCCCACCAGGCCGATGCGCTCGCCCGGCCCGATCGACCAGTCGAGGCCCTCGAACAGGCTTCGCCCGCCGATGGAGTAGGAGACCTTCTTCAGGTCGAAGACGTCCTTGCCGAGGCGCGTCAGCGAGAACTCCTGCAGCGTCAGCCTGTCCCGCGGGTCGGGGACGTCGGCGATCAGCGAGTTGGCGGCGGCGATCCTGAACTTCGGCTTGGAGGTGCGCGCCGGGGCTCCCCGCCGCAGCCAGGCGAGCTCCTTGCGGATGAGGTTCTGTCGCCGCGCCTCGTTGGCGGCCGCCTGCCGGGCGCGTTCGGCGCGTGCCAAGACGTACGCCGCGTAGCCGCCGTCGTAGGCGTCGACGACCGCGTCGTGGACCTCCCAGATCCTCGTGCAGATGGCGTCCAGGAACCACCTGTCGTGGCTGACGACGAGCATCGCAGTGCCGCGCGCCTGCAGTGCGTTGAGGTGGTCGGCGAGCCACGCCACGGCTTCGACGTCGAGGTGGTTGGTGGGCTCGTCCAGGACGAGCAGGTCGTGGCCGCCCAGCATGAGCGCGACCAGGCTCACCCGGCGACGCTCGCCGCCGCTGAGCGGGGCCACCGCGGCGTCCAGGTCGATCCCCGCCAGCAGTTGGGTGACTATCGCGCGGCTGCGCTCCTCGGCTGCCCAGACGTGGTCGGGCGCGCCGCCCACTATCACGTCCCTCACCGTCGCGCCCGGGGCGAAGGCCTCGTCCTGGCCGAGGTGGCCGATGGAGACCGTGCCGGTGCGCACCACCTGGCCGGCGTCGGGCTCACGGCGCCCCGTGAGCAGGTCGAGCAGCGTCGACTTGCCGGACCCGTTGCGTCCGACGACGCCGATCACGTCCCCCGTCGACAGGCCGAGCGAGACCTCGTCGAGCAGGATCCTCGTGCCGAACGCTATCGAGAGGCGTTCGGCGTTGAGCAGGTTCGCCACTCAGCGCCCGCGCATCGCGCGGTTGAGGCCCTTCACTGACGGCATCGGACCCCGGGGGAGCGGGACCTTGGGACGGACGGCGTCCAGCGCCTTCAGCCGCTGCTTCACCTCGGTGAGCTGCACTGTCTGGAGCGCCTTGGGTGACTTCTTCAGGTGGTCGGCGAGCTTGCCCAGCGGCACCTGGCCGGGGCCGTCGCCCATGATGATGGTGGAGACCGGGACGCCGTACGCCACCTGCTCGTGCTTCTTCTGCTCGGAGGCGAGCAGGGTCTTCACGCGGGCCGCGGAGCCCTCGCCGATCAGGAAGAACCCGGACGGGCCGACGGCGCGGTGGACGATGTCGAGTTGCCGGGTCGCCGTGATGGCAGCCGAGTAGTCCCACTTCTTCTTGTCGAGCATCGAGAGCGCCACCTCGGCGGCACCGGGCTGGCCCTCGTAGCGGGTGAAGGTCGCCTTCTTGGCCCGGTTCAGCAGCACCCAGAGCGCGGCGACGAGGGCCGCCATGACGCCGGTGATGAGCCACATCCACCACGGCTGCAGGACGATGCCGAGGATGACGAAGACCAGCAGGACGCCGCCCGCGCTCCCCAGGACGTACCACTTGGCCTGGGGGTCGGTCTTGTCGGTGATCTTGTAGGTCTCGGTGACCTGCTTGAACCAGCCCCAGTCCTTGGGGTTGTCAGAGTTCCGCTTGGCCAGCTTGGCCGCCTTGATCTCAGCCTTCTGCTTCGCTTCCAGCTCTTTGGCTCGGTCGCTCTTCGCCATCACGCGCTCCGGATTTCTTGCTCTTCCCGCTGACTGCGGGTGGTCATTGCCTGTCTGTAAAGCCTGCCCGCCCTGTAGGACGACCTCACCAGCGGCCCGCTCAGGACGCCAGTGAAGCCGATCTCGGTGGCTTCCGCTGCGAGTTCGTCGAATTCCTCGGGGGTCACCCACCTGTCGATCGGGTGGTGCAGCAGCGAAGGACGCAGGTACTGGGTGATGGTGATCAACTCGGTGCCCGCTGAGTGCAGGTCGTGGAGGGCGGTCGAGATCTCCTCGCGGGTCTCGCCCATGCCGAGGATGAGGTTCGACTTCGTGACCAGGCCGTGCGCCCTCGACTTGGTCAGCACGGCGAGGGACTTCTCGTAGTTGAACCCGGGACGGATGCGGCGGAAGATGCGCGGCACCGTCTCGACGTTGTGGGCGAACACCTCTGGCTCGGTCTCGAAGATCTGGCCGAGCAACTCGTCCTTGCCGGAGAAGTCGGGCGCGAGCATCTCGACCCCGACACCGGGGTTGAGCTCGTGGATCTTCCTGATCGTCTCGGCGTACAGCCACGCGCCCTCGTCAGGGAGGTCGTCGCGGCAGACGCCTGTGACTGTCGCGTACCGCAGGCCCATCGTCCGTACGGACTCGGCGACCCGGAGCGGCTCGCTCGTGTCGTAACCGGACGGCTTGCGGGACTCGATCTGGCAGAAGTCGCAGCGCCTCGTGCAGGAGTCGCCGCCGATGAGGAAGGTCGCCTCGCGGTCCTGCCAGCACTCGAAGATGTTGGGGCAGCCTGCCTCCTGGCACACAGTGTGGAGCCCTTCGGACTTCACCAGCGACTGCAGTTCCCGATAGTCGGGCCCCATGACGGCGGTCGTCTTGATCCACGACGGCTTGCGCTCGATCGGGGTCTGCGCGTTGCGCACCTCGAGCCTCAGCAGCCGACGTCCTGGTTCCACGGTCACCCGCTCATCTTACCGGCCTGACACCGGGGTTTGCCCGGGCCGAGATGTGGCGCCGGCGAGGCCGCCCGGTGGTGCGCCCGCCGTCAGGCGACGGGCCACCACCGGATCGGTGGTCAGCGTCCCGCGAGCGCGTCGTAGAGCGACTCGTGGCTGACCAGTGTCTTTCCCGTGCTCCCCGACACCCGGTACAGCCAGCCTGCGGGTCCCTCGGAGTAGGAGCCGCCGCCGGCGATGAGCAGATCATCGACCTTCGCGCCACGGTCCCGGGCGAACCCGACCAGTTGGCCGATGGCCCGCCAGCCCGGCTTTCCGGGCAGCCCATGGCCCGGGTACAGCTGTCGGGCCTTGCAGCCCTTGGCCGAGCGCAGCGGGATCAACCAGGCCGAGCCGTCGCTCTGGTGGTCCTTGACGAGCACCTCGCCCGGAGCCCCGACGAGGACCGAGACGCCGTCTGAACAACCTGTACCGACCGCGACCGAGTCGCCGAAGAGGTCGAATCGTTCTGCCTTGCCAGGGACGCCGGGACTGGCCTGGGAGATCCGCTTCACGGGGGTGACCCTGCCCTTGGAGAGCGAGAACAGCTGGATCGAGCCGGTGTGCTTCACGCTGCCGACGTCGTCCCCCGGGGTGCCGACCACGAGGTAACCGTCGCGCGCCGCGAGGCTGTTGCCGAAGTAGTCGTAGGTGCCTGCCGCGCCGGTGACGCCGCGGGAAGCCTGGGTGATGGTCCTGACCGCGGTGACCGCCGTCGAGCCGAGCGTGACGACGAAGACGGCGCCGGCACCCTTCCTGCCGTTCACCTTCGCGGCGGGGGCGCCGACGAAGAGCTGGTTGCCCCAGCTCGCCAGGGTTTCCCCGAAGGAGCCGTTCTTCGCCTGCTTCGGCACCTTCCCGGTGCCAGGACGGAGCGTGAGCGGGCTTCCC
The DNA here is from genome assembly GCA_023387135.1 of Actinomycetes bacterium. Taxonomy (GTDB): domain Bacteria; phylum Actinomycetota; class Actinomycetes; order Propionibacteriales; family Propionibacteriaceae; genus Propionicimonas. The sequence continues at coordinate 4,874 of JAEWIK010000045.1, forward strand.
GTCGGCTTGCCTGCGCTGGTCAGCCGGTACAGCCGGAGTTCCTCGGCGCGATGCGTACCCCCGGACTTCGTCTCGGTCAGGGTGCTCAAGGCCACTGCCAGGCGGCGCACCGGTGACTCCACCAGGGCCAACGACCTGACGGTCGTGTTCTGGTTGGTGGACAGCGGGAGGGAATAGCGCCCGGCAGGGGACAGGCCACCCGCCGAGCCCGGGACAGTGGTGACCAGCAGCCGCGAGCCGGCCGTGGTCTCGATGATCAGGTCTGTGTAGCCGTCCCCGTTGAGGTCCCTGGCCAGCAGGCTGTCGTGGATTCCCCATTCGTCGAGGCCGAGCTGGGTCTGGGTGAGATCGGCCACCCGGCCCGAGCCGTACCAGACCCGGATCGCCGGCATCTGGTCGGGGTAGAACACCGCGGCGACGTCGGCCCTGCCGTCCCCGTCGTAGTCAGGGGACGCCGTCGACGCCGGCTTCGCCGTGGGTGCGGCAGCGGGTGCCGCCGTCGCTGGTCCACCCGCGGGAGCCAGCAGCAGGGATGCTGCCACGATGGCGATGAGGCACGGAC
>JAEWIK010000072.1 GCA_023387135.1 Actinomycetes bacterium
GAGCTGGTCGATCTGGGCGAGCCGCAGGGCCTTGTGGCGCATCACGTCGTCGGCGGCGAGGGTGGGCTCGACGACCGCCTCGGCCATGAGATCGAGCGCCTCGGCCAGCCGCGCCACTGTGGCCTCGACGAAGACCTCGGTGGCGGGGTGGGTGACTGTCCCTCCCAGCTCGGCGCCGAGGTCCTCGAGGGCTTCGGTGAACGAGGTTCCCGGGTGGCTCGCCGTGCCCTCGTCCAGGCAACTGTGGGTGATCGCCGCGACGCCTTCGACGCCGGACGGTTCCATGCCCAGCGGGGTGTCGATGACGAGCCCGACCGACGCGACGTACTGTCCGGGTCGCTGGAAGGCCAGCACCGAGAGGCCGTTGTCGAGGTGCGCGCGCTCGGGGTTCGGGAAGACCCAGCGGTGCGGGGCGTGGACGCCGGGACGCTTGCCCTGGCGCTTCATGACGCGCTCCGCTCGTTCGAGCCCGTGGACGGCACGGGTGTCTCCTTCCGGTAGACGAGGGTCGCGGCGCGGCTTGGATCGAGGAGTTGGGCAGCGGCCGCCGCCACGTCGGCGACGCAGACGTCCTCGACCTCGATGAGGCGCCGGTTCACCCAGGCGGGGTCGTCGTGCAGGGTCGCGTACGCGCTGAACTGGTCGGCCCTGGCATCGACCTGGGCGAGCTCGCCCAGCCACAGCCGCGCGAACTGCGCCTTGGCCCGTTCGACCTCGGCCGGGGTGGGTCCGTCGGACGCGAGCCGCGCCACCTCGGCCAGCAGCGCCTCCTCCAGCGCCTCGGCGGGGACGCCCGGCAACCCCCTCGCGCTGGCGAAGCCCAGGCTGGTCCCGCCGATCAGGCCCAGGCCGCTGGCCGACGCCGCCGCCGCCAGTTCCTTCTCGCGGACGAGCTGGCGGTAGAGCCGCGACGTCTGCCCGTCGCCGAGGACCGCCAGCGCGATCTCGACGGCGTCGTACGCCGCGGTGTCGCGTTCGGGGAGCCGCCAGGCGAGGTAGACGGCGTCGGCGGGGACGTCGGCGTTCTCCTCATGCCTGGGCTGTCCCGCGAGCGGAGGCAGGGCTGGGGTGGCGGGACGACGCCTGGGGTTCCAGCTCGGGATCCAGCCGAAGGCCTTGTCGACCCGCTTGAAGGCGTCCTTGACGGTGATGTCGCCGACGAGGGTGAGCACGGCGTTGTCGGGCCTGTAGTGCCGGCGGAAGAAGGTTCGGGCGGCCTCGGGGGTGGCGGCGTCCAGGTCGACCATGGAGCCGATGGTCACGTGCCCGTAGGGGTGGTCGGCGGGGAAGGCGAGTTCGACAAGGTGCCTGATGGCGTGGCCGTAGGGCACGTTGTCGTAGCGCTGCCGCTTCTCCTCCTTCACCACCTCGCGCTGGGTGTCCACCTTGAGCTGGTCGAGGTGGTCGGGGAGCGTGGCGAGCCTGTCGGCCTCCATCCACAGCGCCAGGTCGAGGGCACCGGTCGGCACCGTCTCGAAGTAGTTGGTCCTGTCGAAGAAGGTGGTGGCGTTCACCGACCCGCCCACGTTCTGCAGGGCGTGGAGGTGCTCGCCGGACGCGACGTTGGCGGAGCCCTGGAACATCAGGTGCTCGAACAGGTGCGCCCAGCCGGTCTCGCCGGGCCGCTCGTCCCGTGAGCCGACGTCGTACCAGAGGTTCACGGCGACGATCGGGACCGACGGGTCGGGGTTGACGACCACGCGCAGCCCGTTGTCGAGGGTGCAGGTGCTGAGGGGATAGTGCAGATCTGACGGCACATTGGCTATCTCACCACATCACCGGTAAGCCGCGAAAAACTCCGGTCCTCCGGCGATCGACGTGACCGGCGGACGCCGACGCGGCGGTGTGCCCTGCGCAGCCCGACCGACTCTCCTAGCCAGCGGCGAGCCAGACGCCGAGCCCGGCCGCGGAGATGCTGACGAGTGCCATCCCGGCGGCGTGCAGCAGGAGGCTCCAGGTCCTTCCTGCGCGCGCCAGGCGGGCGCCTTCGACGCTCGCCGTCGAGAAGGTGGTGTAGCCGCCGAGGAAGCCGGTTCCCGCCACGCTGACGGCCTCGGACGCGCCGCCCGCGAGCATCCAGCCGGTGAGCAGGCCGAGCAGGAACGAACCCGTGACGTTGATGACGAGGGTGCCGAGCGGCAGTGGCGCCCGGAGCTTCGAGATCAAGGAGTCGAGCAGGAAGCGCGCGCACGCACCGAGGCCGCCCGCGAGGGCGATGAGCAGCGGAGTCATGCGTTCCTCCGGCGGCGTACCAGCGCCCGTGCCGTGCGGGTGCCCGCGAAGGCGAGCGTGATGCCGACTGCCACGCTGGTGACCGCGTAGGCGAGCCCCTGCCAGGCCACTCCGGCGCGGATGAGGTTCACCGTCTCGACCGAGAACGTCGAGTACGTGGTGAACCCGCCGAGCACTCCCGTGCCCACCCCCAGCCGGGCCTTGCGTCGCCAGCCGTTGTCGGGCCCCGTGGCGGCGAGCGCTTCGAGGACGCCGCCCAGCAGGAACGAGCCGATGAGGTTGATGGCGAGCGTCGTCCAGGGCCAGGTGCCCGCCGGCGCGCCGAAGCGTGCCTCAAGCGCCCAGCGCACGGCGGTGCCGACCGCTCCGCCGAAGAACACCAGGACGAGCAGGCCAGGACGCGTCGACGTGGGAGCCTTCACTTCCACGGGGCGGGCGCCTTCCAGTCGACGACAGCGAGCGGCACGACCAGCACCGGACGGTGCTGGTGCCTGGTCAGGCGCAGGCCCACGGATTCGGCGAAGAACTCGTGCAGCCGCTCTGCCGACGACTGCTGCCTGCTCCCGACGACGATCATCGACGCGTCGACGGCGCGCGCCAGGTGGGTGAGTGCCCTGTCGGCCCGTCCGGCGAGATAGCGGAACTCCCATCGCACCCTGCCGTCGAGCAGGCCGTGGAGGAAGTTCTCGATGGCGACGGCCCGTCGCTGCCAGCTCTCGTCGTCCACGTCGGGGTCGAGCGGCGAGTGGCGGACGCTCCCGTCCGGGAACTCCTCGTCGACGATCCTGGCCTCGTCCGCGTACCCGAAGTAGAGGGTGCCGCCGACCGCTTCGGCGAAGCTCGCGGCGGTCAGGGGGACGAGTTCAGGCTGGCCCGGAACGATGCCGACCACTATCGGCTGCCCCTGCGCGCGCTCGATGCGCTCGGGACTCGGCTGGGGGACGACCTGTCGCATGGGCACCTCCGCTGGGCAGCGCTACACCCGCCCGGATTCGGGACAGGAACCATCAGCCGGAGTCGGCGGTTCGGGCAGCGCCCGGGCGGGATCCATCGCCGTCCGTCACTCTACTGTCAGGGCGGACGCGGGCCCGCCCCGCCCCGGCAGGCGGGACGAGGCGGGCACGAGCGTCAACCGCGACGCCTCACGGCTGCGGGTAGTCGACGACCACCTGCATGCTGCCGGAGTTGCTGGAGTCGGCGGTCGGGCCGGTGTCGTTCACCACATGCAGGATCGTTCCCGGCCCCGACAGGTTGACGGTGATGACGTGGTGCAGCGTCACACCCTTCCGGTCGGGCACCTCGTAGCCACTGGTGGTGACGATCGACGGGTTGTTCTGGTTGAACACGTACACGCCGCCGCCGGCGAGGCTGTGCTTCTTCACCCACGGCGCCACCTTGTAGGCCGGGTAGCCGAGGGTGCCGTCGGGCTGCGTCCAGTCGGCCTGCGTGGGCGGGTCGTACGGCAGTTCGTTCTGGAAGAAGACAGTCCTGCCGCGCTCACCGTTCCACAGCACGCTGTACTTCTGGAAGTGCTCGGAGAACAGGCCGGTCGCCGTGACGTCGTCCCCGTTGACCACGAGCCCGTTGAGGCCGATGTTGGTGGCCCAGCGCTCGTCGTCCCCACCGGTGAACCCCTCGATGCCGTGGTCGGCGCGCCAGATCCAGGTGTGGTCGATGAGCACGTTGTCGGAGTTGACCTCGAGCGAGGTCACCGCGCGTCCCACATGCGGGCCGCCGACGCGGAAGTACACGTCGCTGAGCGTCGTCGGGTTGGACGCGCTGCTCCTGGTGTGGTGCCACGGCCGTCCGGGGTGCGCCTTGCCGACCCGCAGCAGGGCCGGAGACAGCTTCGTGCCCGCATCGAAGGTCACACCGGCGACTATCACGCCCGGGACGTCGGCGGTCTGCAGGGCCACCTGGCCGCGGGTGGGGGTCAGCGTCGCCTGGCCGATCCCGAGGACGACGGTGTCGGGACGCTTGACGTCGATGGTCCTGTCGAGGTTGTAGATGCCGGGCGTCAGCAGCAGGTTGAGGCCGCGGGCCAGCGCCACGTTGATGGTCTTGGCCGAGTCGCTCGGCTTGGCGATGAAGAAGGACGACAGCGGCAGGCTCCGTCCGGGCGTCATGCCGTTGGCCCACGACACGCCGCTGGTGTCGCGCTTGGCAGCCGGGACGCGGACGAAGTAGTTGCCGGCGTCGTCGACGTAGAGGTAGGGCTTCTCGCGGCTCAGCGGGGTCGAGGCGAGGGTTGTGTACGGCGGGTTGGGGTACCCGGCGTCGTCGGGCGCGCCGGTGACGCCGGAGAACACCTGGTTCCACACGCCGTTGCTCCAGCCGTCGACCACCGAGTTGCGGGTGAGCCACTGTTGCTGCGAGCCGCTGACGACGAACGGCAGCTTGGAGTCGGCGATGAACCCGCCGCTGGCCCACTGCGGGCCGGCCGAGCAGTAGTCCATGAGGGTGAGGTTGGCGCCGCTCACCTGGACGCGCCGCATCGACACTGCCTGCGAGACGGCCCAGAAGTTCCCGCTGTTGCGGCAGCCGTCCGCGCCCTGCTTGGTGACCTGGATCGAGAGGTTGCCGAGGGTCCGCCAGAAGTTGACCAGCGCCAGGCAGTTGGACGTCTGGTTGTTGTCGAGGCAGCGGTTGTACACGTCGATGCTGCCGTTGATCGTCACGTCGGTGGGGTTCGCGCCGAGGCCCTCGACCTCGGTGTAGTAGCCGACCTCGAAGTTCAGCGGGTTGGTGGCGTCGCCGTAGGTGCCCGGCATGAAGAAGACCGCCTTGCGGGCGCTCGACATCTCGGCGTCCCGCTGCTGGTCGGCGAGCGCGTCCAGGCTGGCCTTGATCTGTGCCAGCGGTGTCGAGGGCGTGACGATCATGACGTTGGGGCCGAAGTCCGGAGCGGCGGGCTTGGGCTTGCCGGGCGCCGCGTATGCGGTCGCCGTCAGGAACGTTCCTGCTATCAGGGACGCCACCGCGATGCCTGCCCCCAGGGTGCGGAGACGTCGATGAGGTGTCGGTGTCATAGGGGTTTCCTCTTCCTCGAGGTATGACGAAGCGGCGGGGTACCGCTGACTGACAGGACAGTAGATCGCCCGCCCTGCCGACTTCAAGGGTGGGTGGCGTCCACCAGGTGCGTGAACTCGGTCATCGTGTCGATGCCGTGGTTGCCTCTGCCCAGGAGGACGTTGCCGGCCCCGGCGCGATTGGGAATGACGTGCCCGCCGCCGGCCATCGCGTACGCGACGACCGCGGGGCGTCCCTCGAGCGCGTAGGTGAGCTTGCTGAAGCCTCCCGGCGGGCCGTCCCGCTCCACCG
>JAEWIK010000301.1 GCA_023387135.1 Actinomycetes bacterium
ACTCGACCGGCGGTACGACACCGGCCTTCTCGAACTCGACTCCCTTGTGGACGAGCAGGGTCGCGTCACCGCCGTCGTCGAGGAACAGGTTCGGCGGCTCGCCGCCGAAGTCGAAGAGCTGCTCGGTGCACCACCAGTAGTCGGGCAGCGACTCGCCCTTCCAGGCGAAGACCGGCACCCCCTGCGGGTCCTCCGGCGTCCCCTTCCCCACCACGATGGCGGCAGCGGCCTCGTCCTGGGTCGAGAAGATGTTGCACGAGGCCCACCTCACCGAGGCGCCCAACTCCACCAGCGTCTCGATCAGGACCGCGGTCTGCACCGTCATGTGCAGCGAGCCCGCGATCCTGGCGCCCGCCAGCGGCTTCGCGTCCCCGAACCGCTCGCGCATGGCCATGAGGCCCGGCATCTCGTGTTCGGCGAGGGTGATCTGCGTCCTGCCGAAACCGGCGAGGTTGAGGTCTGCGACTTTGTACTCCACGTCGCCAGAGCCTACGGCACCGTCAACCCTCGCTCCCCGCGTCGTTGCCTCGGGAGCGCGGAGCGGGCAGGAAGCGATCAGGCGGACGGATGGTAGATGTCGGGCTCCAGGTAGAGGGACGTGACCCGCGGCTCGGCGGCCCTGATCGCCACCTCGGCGTTGTCGATCACCTCGGCCACCCTGGCGGCCGAGTCGGTCGGCTCGACGGCGATCTTGGCAGCGACCAGCACCTCGTCCGGGCCCAGGTGGAGCGTCTTGAGGTGGATCACGCGCTGCACCCCGTCCGACGCCCCGAGCGCCTCACGGATCTTCGCCACCGACTCGGGGGTGGCCGCCTCGCCGACGAGCAGGCTCTTGGTCTCGATGGCGAGGCTGACGGCCACCGCGATCAACAGCACGCCGATGAGGCCGGTCCCCACGACGTCCCAGAGCGGGTTGTGGGTCAGCAGCGTCAGGCCGACGCCGCCGAGTGCGAACACCAGGCCGAGCAACGCCGCGGAGTCCTCCAGCAGGATCACCGGCAGTTCGGGAGACTTCGCTGTACGGATGAACCTGAACCAGCTCTGCTTGCCCTTTGTCGGGCGGGACTCGCGGACGGCGGTGCGGAAGGAGAGCCCTTCGGCGACGATCGCCGCCGCGAGCACGACCAGCGGAACCCACCACCACGGGCCTTCGAGCAGCTCGTTGGGATGGCCCGCCTGCACCTCGCCGAACTTCTCGATGGCCTCGTAGATGGCGAACAGCCCGCCGAGGCTGAAGAGGATGATCGCCACCAGGAAGGCGCTGATGTAGCGCTCGCGGCCATAGCCGAACGGGTGTTCCTCGGTGGCCTCGCGCCTGGCACGGCGGCCTCCGACGAGCAGCAGGATCTGGTTGCTGGTGTCGGCGATCGAGTGGACAGCCTCGGCCAGCATCGAGGACGCTCCGGTGAGCGCCCACGCGGCGAACTTGGTCAGCGCGATGAAGAAGTTGGCGGCCATCGCGGCCACGACCGCCCGAGTGCCTCCCTCGGTGCTCACAGCGACTCCCCTCGTCCGAGCCCTATCCGCAGGTACGCCGCGGCGAAGAGCCCCTGCTGCAGCATCGCGACGTAGCGTTCCACCGCCGAGCCCTCGGCGTGCGAGATCCTGCAGGCCGTCACCTCGCGCAGCTCGGCGGTCTGGCCCAGCCGGTTCCTGTCCTCGGCGGCCGCCTCGTCGTCGAGGCCGTCGTCGACCAGCACGAGCGCCGGACGCTGGGCCGGCGTGGCGTCCTCGAACGGGTCGGCGAAGACGTCGCGCGGTCCGGCGGCGTCGATGAGCGGCAGCAACTCCCCCGCATCGGCGGAGAGCACGACGCGTCCGCTGGCGGACCTGAACGCCTCGGCGATCCTGCGGCTCGCGCGCGCCGCCAGGATCGAGCCGCCCCACACCAGCGGCTGGGCGTCGGCGAGCTGGAGTGCCACCTGCTTGGCGGGGTTCTCGGTGACGTCGAGCGCGTAGGACGACTGCTCGGCGACGGCGTCCATGACCGTGGCGAGGTGGTTGGCGTCCACCGCCGGCCCGAGCCCGAGCCTGTGCAGGGCGTCCAGCACGACGATCGCGACGGCGAGCGGATCGCCCGTGCTCGTGGGCAGCAGCGTGGTGGCGCTGGAGGCCGACTGCCTCGCCAGCGGCGAGTCGAGCGGGCAGGCGACGATCAGCCGGGAGCCCCGCCTGACTGCCTCGAAGGCTGCGGCGCACGACTCCCTGTCGCCGGCGCCCATCACCACGACGACGTCGAGCGGTCCCACCCAGCCGGGCAGGCCGAGCCTCGGCCACGCCATGAACGGCACCGGACAGGTCGGTTCCAGCACGGCGCGCAGCAGCCGCGCCTCCGGGCCGAAGGCGATGACGGCGCGCGGCCTGTCGCTGTCGTCGAGGGCCGCCAGCCCCGACTCCGCGTCGGCGGCCTCACGCCGCACCCGCGCCCCGGCCTCGGCGATCGGCCGCAGCACAGGGTCGGCGTCGCGCAGCACAGAGGCGTCGTCGAGCCTGGAATCGTCGAAGGTGTCCATCGGTCAGCGCAGCGTGCCGGGGTGCCTGGCCTCGTCGATGCGCAGCACCGGGATGCCGTCGCGCACGGGATAGGCGAGCCCGCACTCCGCGGACGTGCACGACAGCTCGGCGGCCTCGTAGTCCCACGCCAGCTTGGTGTGGCAGGACGGGCAGACGAGGATCTCCAGGAGATCCGCTGGAAGCTCGGTCATCGTTCTCCTCTGATCAGCGACAGTGCAGTATCCCTCAGCCTGACCATCGTGTCGTGGTCTCTCGCCTCGACGTTCAGCCGCAGCAGCGGTTCGGTGTTCGACGGTCTGACGCTTACCCACCAGGCCGCGTCCCTGACCATGAGGCCGTCGCCCCAGTCGACGCTGCCCTCGCCCGCCAGCGCGTCGGCCACCTTCCTCATCGTCGCCTCGGGATCGGCGACAGTCGAGTTCAGTTCGCCGGAGGTCGGGTAGGTGGGGACGGTCGCCGCGACCTCGGACGCGGCGACGCCCGCCCGTCCCACCAGGGCGATGAGGTGCAGCGCCGCCAGCATGCCGGTGTCGGCTCCCCAGAAGTCGCGGAAGTAGTAGTGGCCGGAGTGCTCGCCGCCGAAGACCGCGCCGTGTTGCGCCATCAGCGCCTTCAGGTAGGTGTGCCCGACCCTCCCGACGACGAGCCTGCCGCCGGCCTCGCGCACGACCTCGGCGACCCCCATCGACGTGATGGAATTCACCACGATGGCCGCGCCCGGCTCGCGAGCCAGCTCGGCGCGGGCTATCAGGGACGTCACCACCGACGGGTTGATGACCTCACCGCGCTCGTCGATGATGAAGCAGCGGTCGGCGTCGCCGTCGAAGACGAGGCCGAGGTCGGCGCCGTGCTCGCGGACTGCTGCCTGAGCGTCCAGGAGGTTCGCCGGCTCCAGCGGGTTCGGCGGGTGGTGGGGGAAGCTGCCGTCGAGGTCGAGGTACAGCCCGATGACCTCGATGCCGAGCCCACCCAGCGCCGCGGGAGTGGTGTGGCCCGCCATGCCGTTGCCCGCGTCCACCACCACCTTCAGCGGACGCAGCCCCTCCAGGTCGACCAGCGAGTGGAGGTGGGCCACGTAGCCGGGGAGGACGTCGAGCTCACGCCGCGTGCCGGGAACCGCCGCCGGCGGCACCTCCTCGTACGTGAGCTCCTTGATCCTCGCCATCAGCGACGGGGTGATCGGCGCCGCTTCCGGCAGGCAGAACTTCACGCCGTTGTAGGTGGCGGGGTTGTGGGAGGCGGTGAACTGGACCGCGGGCAGGCCCGTCGCGCCCGACGCGTACCAGACCTCGTCGGTGCTCGTCAGCCCCAGTTCGACGACGCTCGCACCGCGTCGGAGAGCCCCGTCAGCGAAGGCCCTGCTCAGCGCGGCACCGCCTGCCCGCATGTCGTGGCCGAGCAGGAATTCCCTGCCGTCGAGGTCGAACGCCGCGGCGAAGGCGGCGCCGAGCGCGCGGGCACCGTCGGCGTCCCATTCGGGATGATCCCCACCGACGAGCCCACGGACGTCATTGGCCTTGAACACCTGCGGCAGGATCATGGCCGTCAGCCTAGCGAGAAGCCGCGGGCCGCTTCGCGGGGCACTCTCAGTCGGGGTCGGCGACGACCGCCAGGTGACCTTTCCGCCGGGTCACCGAGGGCTCGGACGGGGGCGCCTCGGACGTGCCGAGCCCCGCCTTGCGGACCGCCTCCGCGAGGGCCATCAGGTCGTCGGCCGAGGCCGCCTGGGCGTCGAGTTCGCCCGGGAGCCTGATGATCTCCCAGCCGCGCGGCGCGCTCAGGTTGGTCGCGTGGGTGCGGCACAGGTCGTAGCAGCCGGGTTCGGCGCGCAGCGCCAACGGCCCGAGCACCGCGGTGGAGTCGGCATACACGTACGTCAGTGTCGCCACCGCCGGCGCTCCGCACGCCGAGCGCGAGCAGCGTCGGTTGGTCACGGGCTCACGTTACCGGCGTCACGGCGCCACGCGCCGCAGCCACCTCCCGTGTCGTCGTAGGGTTGGCACCATGAAGCGCCGCGATCGACATGGACGGGGTCTGCGTGGCGCCCTCGCGCTGCCCAACCCTGTGACGGGCGCCCCGATGCCGGTGCGCTACAGGACGCGGCCGGCCGAGTATTTCACCACCTGCATCAAGGAGTCGGTGGGGCGCATCTCCCAGACAGCACCGCAGGCGCTCGGAGGGGTCGACATCGGCTACGAGGACGTGCCGGCGCTCAACGCCACCTGGTACGACAGGGCGCCGCTCGCGGCGGCAGTGTCGGCCCGTCCCGGGCACAACGCCCAGATCGTGCTCTACCGTCGCCCGCTCGAACACCGGGCGAACAGCAGGCGCGAACTCGCCTCGCTCGTCCACCGCACGATCGTCGAGCAGTTGGCCGCCCTGACGGGCATCGACGCCTCCGAGCTCGAGCCGCGCGACGGCGACTGGGACTGAGCCAGTCAGCCGGCGTGCGGGTCGAAGACAGTCTGCGGCACGACGATCGAGGATTCCGAGGTCACCAGCGGCACCGCCGCGACCCCGCGGATCTTGTCGAGGTCCTCGCGGGTGACCAGCGCCCCGCGGACAGACCTCCCGGCGCCCTCGACCCTGACGACGACTGTCGCCGCGGCCGGGACCGGCGTGGTGGCGATGCCGCCGGCAGGGACCTTCACCTCGATCGGCTGCGACGTGCCGATCCTCACCCGTAGCCGGGCCTCGGCAGCGGCGGGGTTGGCGAACTGCAGCAGGGTCTCGGACTTCTGGGCCGAGGGCAGCAACCACACCCCGTCGTCGCCGACGGGAGGCAGCGCGGCGAGCCACACAGGGTCGCTCCTGTCGGTGCCCGGGCTCGCGGCACGGACGGCGGCGGTCACCGGGTAGTCGGCGCTGAGGCTCAGCGCGGCGCCCTCTCCGGCCAGCGCGTCGGTCAGGTCGAACTCACGCGTCGTGCCGGCCGGGACCTCGAGGTTCTCCAGCCCCGGCAGTTGGTTGTTCCCGTCGGCCGTCAGCACCATGAGGTCGATGCCTGTGGTGCGCTCACCGGGGTTGGTGACCACGAGTCGCCGGAGCCCGTCACCGTCGGGCAGGCCGGGGATCACCACCTGTTTCGCCGGCGCGGCGGCCGCGGGGATCCAGTCGGTTCCCAGGGGCTTGGAGCCGTCCCACAGGTGCTGGCGGAGCGTCGCGGCCACCCGTCCCTGGTCGCTGGTCACCTGGACGCCGACGGGGTCGGGGGACGACGCGACGACGCTCAGCGGGACGGTCCTGCTGGAGGCGGCGGCCACGACGACGCCCCTGACGCCCTGGGACGCGATGCGGCCCTGCGGCCCGTAGACGGTGACGTCGACGATGGCGTCCACACTGTCGATGTTGGTGAGGACGAGGTCGGCCTGTTCGCTCTCGCTCATGCCGACGGCGGTGAACCACTGTTCGGTGGCCGGCGTCGCGCAGGTGGTCGCTGACAACCCGCGCTCGGGCCCTGCCGTGGCGCGGACGGCGCTGACTGCCCCGAAGGTGGTGCTGCGGAGCCCCGAGACCACCTGCGGGCCGGCCGGTGCCGTCAGCACCGTGACTCCCTCGGCGTCCTTGGGGGTCTCGACCTGCGTCAGCGACGCGGTCCGCAGGCCCGGCCCGGTCGCCGTGGCGGCGACCTGCACCGTCGCCGTCGCGCTGGTGGCGGCGGGGCACAGCACCGACAGCCTCGCGTCGTCGGCGGGCACCTTCTCGGCGGGCGGTTGCAGGGCGGGCACGGCGAAGGTCGTGGCGGCGGTCGCTCCCGCCACCGCCAGCAGCGCCGCGAGTGGGACGATCCAGCGGTTCATCGGGCGTCTCCTGCCAGCCTGCGGGGTGCGACGTCGGCGTGGTGCGGCACGGGCACCTCCGCCCGGCGAGGTGCTGCAGGCTCACCGCCGCGGCGCAGGCCGGGGGCCGCCAGCACCAGCAGCACGACAAGGCCCGCCAACTGCACCCACGCCCACCAGGGCGGGCCCGAACGCAGGCCGTAGTCGAGCGTGCCGGACGCTTTGTCGAGGGTGAAGGCCTGGCCGAACCCTCCGGCGTCGGCGGGCTTGAGTTGCCGGCCGCCGATCGAGGCCTGCCAGCGCGGGTCGGCGGGCTCGGCGAGGACGAGCCTGCCCCCGCCTGCCACCTGCTGGCCGTTGCCCGTCAGGGCCCTGTCCTCGCCCGTGAGCACCACGGCGCGCCCCGACCCCTCGACGGGCCAGACGGTGTCGGTGTCGCCGGTGCCGACGCCGAGCCCGGGAGTGTTGCTGATCGCCAGGCGCACCGCGGCGTCGCCGCCGGTCAGCCAGAGGTAGGAGATCCCGAGTCGCCTGAGGTCGGGAAGCAGCTTGTCGTCGGCGGTCCCGGAGACGAGCCGCCGCACCACCGAGGCCGCCAGCGCCTTCGCCTCCGCAGAACCCGACGCCACCAGGCCGCGCTCGGCGTCGCCGAACCTCGGCAGGTCGTCGGCCAACAGAGACCAGCGCACCTGGTCGTCCGACACCTCCAGGGCGAGCGTCCGTCCGGGGGTCGGCGAGGTCTGGGCGTTCCTGACGAAGGGGGGCAGCGAGGTGACGGCGGACCGCTCCAGCCCCGCCACTCCCGCCAGCACCCACCAGCCACCGGAGAGTGCCACCACCCCCGCCATGAGCACGGTCAGCGCGAGCGTGCCCACGTGCCGGAACCCGAGGTTCGCGCCCCGCAACTCGGAAGCCAGGTCGTCGAGACCCCAGGCGGCCGCGGCGACCAGGCCGCCGATGGCGAGGACGAGCCACTCCAGCCCGGACGGCCGGGCCCACTCCCCCGGCGGGACGAGCACCACGAGGCGGGTGAGCCCGAGGGCTGCCACCACTCCGAGCGCCGCGACGACGAGCGCCAGGGCGGCCGCGCCCCCGCGGCGCAGCGCGCCCAACAGGGCACCGAGCCACAGCCCGCCGAGCACGACTGCCGACACCCACCAGGGCCCCACCCCCGGCACCGTCCTGCCCAGCAGCACCTCCCACGCCTGGGGCGCGGCGGTGCCTGCCATGCTGGGCTCGATGCCCGTCAGCAGGCGTCCGGGATAGGCGAGCAGGGTGTCGCGCCACGGCCCGACCAGCACCAGCAGCGGGGCGAGCGCTGCGAGCAGGAGTTGCAGGCTGCCGCGCACCGAACGCCGGCGGACGGCGAGCACCACGAGCACCACGAGCAGCAACGGCCAGGACAGCGGCAGCAGCGCCGTGGCCACCAGCCCCCAGGTTCCGATGGCGGCGGCGCCCCGCCAGGTGGTCTCCTCGGCCTCCTGCCACGAGCGCAGCCTGTAGACCAGCACCGGCAGCAGGACAGTCCAGAGGGCGACTCCCACGGCGCCCTCGTTCAGCGCGCCGGTGACGGCGGGCGCCATGGCGTAGCAGAACGCCGCCACCCCCGCCATGCCGCGGCTCGCCACGGTCTGGCTCAGCAGCCTGAAGGCGGCGAGCCACGCCAGCGGCACGCAGGCCATGAGCAGGATGGACACCAGCCACTCCGGCTGGCCACCGGTGACGAAGGACGCGAGCGCCGCCAGCCCCTGCCAGGCGGGCGCGTTGAGCGCAGCCTGTCCGGGGATCGGCGCCAGGTAGTCGGTGAGCAGGTCGTACCAGCCGGACGGGGCCGGCAGCAGCCAGCGACCCTGCAGCGAACCGGCGCCGAACAGCGCCCTGCCGGCGGCGACGGCGAGCAGCGTGGTGAGGACCGCCCCCACAGCGAGCGGGGACACCCTCGCTTCGGCGCGCTGCTGCCCGGCGAACTCGTCGCCGGTGAGTTCATCGAGGCTCGGCGAGTCGGCGGGACCGGAGAAGGTCGCGAGCCATTCCGAGCCGCGTTCCGCCATTCCTTCGAACGCCCTCCGCAGGCCGGAGCCCGCCGGCGGCAACAGCGCGTGTGCCCGCTTCCGCGACTCGGGGGTGCTGGACACGGCGCGGACCCGGGACGCCACCGCGCGACGCAGGTCCCGCCCACCGAGCCACCGCGCGAGCCCGCGCAGTTCGGCGAGCGCCCGTCCGCCGTCCTTGCCGATGAGGAAGCCGAGCGCCGCCAGCAGGCTCATGAGCACCAGCCGCACGCGGGTCAGGAACCTTCGACCGGAGCCCGCGTGCGCCGCGACCAGCGCCAGCCCGGCCGCCCTGGCGTCTGCCGGGTCGGGCAGGCCAGCGTGGTTCACCACCTGGGCGGAAGGCTCGACCGCCACCTCGTGTCCGGCGAGGGTCGCCCGCCAGCCGAAGTCGAGGC
>JAEWIK010000155.1 GCA_023387135.1 Actinomycetes bacterium
ATCTTCTCCACCACGTCGTCGATGAGCTGGTTCGGCAGCCGGAACTCCGGGATGCCGTAGCGCAGCACGCCGCCGAGGGTGTGGAAGGCCTCGAACACCGTGACGGGGAAGCCCTCGGCAGCCAGCAGGTACGCGGTGATGAGGCCGGAAGGGCCCGAACCGACGATGGCGATGGGCGGACGGGCGGCGACCTGCCACGGGTCGCGGACGCCGGCGAAACGCTCGACGGCGCCGTTGGGGTTGGCGAGCTTGTCCCACTCCGGCAGGAACCACTCGAGCTGGCCGATGGTCATCGCCTGCTTGTGGATGCACATGCCCTGGCACTGCAGCTCCTGCGGGCACACCCTGCCCGTGACGTTGGGCAGGGGGTTGCACGACTCCAGCAGTTCGAGGGCTTCGCGGAAGCGTCCGTTGCCGATGAGCTCGAACATCGCGGGGATGTGGATCTTCACCGGGCAGCCGCCCTGGGGCTCGCGCTTGCCGTGCAGGATGACGCCCAGCTCACACGGCGCCTCGGCGCACTGCTTGTCGCGCATGGCCTCGAGCCAGACGAACAGCTCGACGTCCCTGCGGGTGTAGCCGAGATCCATGTAGCCGAGGAAGCCCTTGTTGACGAGCTCGAAGTCGCTCGACCTGTCCTCGGGTTCCCTGATGTACGGCGGGATAGCGTTGGCGGCCGGCCAGTTCTGGGAGAGCCCGTCGAACATCGGGTACCTGGCCGACAGGTGGGTGTCGAGCGCCCTGATGAAGGCGCGCTTCTTACCCACCGGCAGCCGCCACAGGAACCTCATGAGGACCCGACTGGCGTCGTCGTCCCGGGAGAGCACGTCCCACAGCTCGTTGGTGAAGGTCTCGGACAGTTCCGGCTGGCGGAACTCCCAGGCGACGGCACGCATGCCGTCGGTGGTGAACAGGTCACGGAAGGCACGCGGGTCGGCGGCGAGCCGTCGCTCCAGCAGCCCCAGTTGGCTGGCGGTGGTGGGGGTGGTGGTCACTGGATGATCTCCGCGTCGCAGGTGGCCCTGACCCTGGCGATCCTCGCCGTGAGTTCAGGAGTGATCTCGACACCGTCGAGGCTGCCGGCCTTCATCCGCCCGACAGTCTGCGGGGAGCCGCCGACGATGATCGTCGCCTTCTCGAAGAACTGGGGGAGTTCCTGGTAGCAGGTCGCGCAGTCGTTGCACTTGGCCTCGTCCTCGGGATCGAGCCAGACGGGACGTTCCGCCACCGCGACGGCGGCCTGCTCGGCGACCGGCGCCGCGGCCGGCGTCAGGCCGAGGCCCATGCCCACCGGACCGCCCACCGGCGCGGTGCTGGAGGTGGCGAGTTCGGCCATCGCCTCGGCGATCGCGTCGAGCGCCTCCTCGCGGGATTCCAGCGCGGCGTTGTACTTCTGCCGCAGCGCGTCGATCTCCGTGCGGTGCTGGGCCGAGAGGACCGCCTCCGACTGCCCGGCGAGGAACTGCATCATCTGCCAGTTCCGCTTCCTGTCCTCGACGAGCGCCACGACCGCCTGCGAGCAGGCCATCTTCACCAGGCGACGCTTCTTGTCGGTGGTGACGACGTACGGCGTGTGCCCGGCCCGCTGGTGCGGAGCGAGTTCGACGTAGTCGGCGATCGGCACAGCACCCGAGTCCTCGTGGGCTGCGAGCCAGCGGAACTGCTTGGCGAACCGCTGCTCGCCGATGGCGAAGTCGGCGGGGGTCAGCGGCATGGTGAGCAGTTGCAGCGTGCCCGAGTCGTCGAGGTAGTCGAAGGTCGTCGTGGCCCACAGGGCGTGCGGGTCGGGGTTGCCCTCCAGGCTGAACCTCTCGGCGAGGGTCGTGCCT
The DNA here is from genome assembly GCA_023387135.1 of Actinomycetes bacterium. Lineage (GTDB taxonomy): Bacteria > Actinomycetota > Actinomycetes > Propionibacteriales > Propionibacteriaceae > Propionicimonas. Next base: position 1,830 of record JAEWIK010000155.1, read on the forward strand.
CGCCTCGGGTCGTGGACGAAGAGCGGGCTCATCCGGCTCTCCACCGCCATCCGGGACCGGGCGTTCGCCTGGTCCTCGGCCATCCCGTTCTCCGTGTCGCACGGGGCATAGGTGACCATGAGGGCGGCGCCGTCGGTGTAGCCGAGGAGATCGCCCGCCGCCCGCAGGAAGTGGTTGTGGAACGCGGTGGAGGTCGCGCAGACGTATACCCCGGGGTGGAACGCCGCCAGCAGGCCGAGTTCCTTGCGGGTCTCCTGCTTGCCGGTGTGCGCCTGGCCGAAGCGGGCGAGGTCGGCGTCCTGCCCGGTGAAGGTGGCTGTCGACGCCTGGCCGCCGGTGTTGGAGTAGCCGCCGGTGTCGAGCACGAGCGACTTGATCGGGGTGCCGCTGGCCAGGACGCGGGACATCGCGCCGAAGCCGATGTCGTACGCGGCGCCGTCACCGCTGATGCTGAGGACGGCGGGCATCAGGGCCCGTTCCTCCCTGGTGAAGTCGCGCCACGACACCGTCGCCATCGCGGAGTCGTGCACCGTCGCGTCGTAACGGCCGTCGAGTTCGAGCTTCGCGGTGCGCAGCGCGCGCACCTCGCCGACGAAGCCGGAGACCAGGCCCTCGTAGATGCCCACAGCCAGCGGCTGGGCGTCCTGGAAGAGGCCGTTGACCCACGGGTCGAGGTAGGGCGAGAACGGCATCGTCGACGCGTAGACGCTCGAGCAGCCCGTCGAGTTGGTGATGACGGTGGTGGCGGGACCGTTGCCGGTCGGCCCCGACTCGTACAGGTAGATCCTGCGTTCGAGTTCGGCCATCGCGTCCGAGACGCGCGCGCGGCGGGGGCTGTCGGCGGGCAGGGTCTCGGCGAGCGCCCGCAGCCTCTCGACGGTCGAGTCGAGCTCGCGCAGGTGGGCCCGGCGCCTGTCCTGGCCGATCGCGTGGCTGAGGGAGGTCAGCAGGTGGATCGCCGTCACCTCGCCGCAGCCGCGGCAGGCGCCGTGGCCACCGGTCATCGAGTAGTAGTTGCGGCGGTTGAGCAGCACCCGCTTGATGTCGCCGGCGGGGGTGGTGGCGTCCGCGGTGATCCGGGACGGGGTGTCGGGCAGCTTGGTGAGGCGCTCGAACCTGTCCTCCAGCATCTCCAGCAGGACGCCGTCCTGCTCGGCGGAGGTCAGCGCGTCGGGTCCGCAGACCTCGACGCACTGCAGGCAGCCGGTGCACTTCCACGGGTCGACGACCGCCGAGAACAGCGTGCCGGTGCCGGGGGTCTCCTTCTCCAGCGCGTCGAACAGCGGACGGGTGCGCGCCACCGGGAAGGCGGCGAGGGCGGCCACGATGTCGTCGAGGTGGCGGGTCAGCGCGCGCTCCTCGGCGAACTCGGAGGCGGTCTCGCGGGCGAGCTCGGCCACGTCGGAGCGGGCGGGATCGTCGCGGAACGCCCGGCGGATGAGCTTGGCCCACGCGATCACCAGGCCGTGCAGCGTCGCCCGCTGGGTGTCGGGCATCTCCGTGGCGTCGATGGCCGCGCTCAGCAGGTCGTGGATCTCGTGCGCGGTGTTGGGAATGGCATTGTCGGGGCAGGCCAGTGCGCACTCCATGCAGGCCGTGCACGCTGTCGGGTCGAAGACCGGGACCGTCCGGCGGAAGATGCCCTTGTTCTTGGCGGCGCCGGTCCCGACGGGCATGAACAGCCCGGTGCCTGGCAGGACGGGAGCCTCGTCAATGGTGCCCTCGCGGAACGGGCGCGCGACCAGTTCCTCGTAGTAGTCGGGGTCGAAGAGGCCGCTGGTGCGGGCCTGCGTGACCGCCGGCGACATGAGCGCCGACAGCGAGGCGCGCGCCGGGATCGGAGCCACCTCCGCCGCCTCGTAGGCGGGATCGGTGTAGTCGACGACCGTCGCCTTCATGCCGTCGCGGACGACCGCCATGTTGGCGGTCACGACGGTGTCCCCACGGCGTCCGAACTTCTTGGCGAGCTCGGCCCTGACCTCGTCCTCGATCTCCTTCTGCGAACCGCCGCGGGCGACGCCCTCGACGTTGCCGATGATCGCGCCGATGAAGGCGATGCCCATCATGCGGGTCTCGAGCTGCGGGTTCGGGGCGTGCGCCCTCGCGATCGCGAAGGCGTCCAGCACGAGGAACCTGATCCCGCGCTCCCTGATCGCACGCCTGGCGTAGGCGGGCAGGCCGCGCCACACCTCGATCGGCGGGAGGTCGGACTGCATGAGCAGGGTGCCGCCCGCCACCAGGCCCTTGAGCGGGTTAGAGTGCGAGAACACCTGGTGGTCGGGGCAGACGACGACCTCGACGTCCTCGAGCTCGGCGTTGGTGACCAGCACCGGCTCGGGGGAGAGGGTGATGTAGTAGTTGGTCGCCGCGCCGGACTTCTCGGAACCGTACTTGGGCGCCGACTTGGAGTGCATGCCCAGCAGCGACGACAGGATGTCGGTCAGCAGCTTGCCGGTGGCCACGGTGCCGTAGCCGCCCACCGAGTGGAAGAGGATGCGCAGCGCGTCGGACGGCAGCAGGGCGGGGTTCTGCTCGGTGGTGAGCGCCATGAGCTCGGTCTCGGGGTAGGCCAAACGCAACTTGTCCTGGATGGCGGCGACCGCCGGCGTCGGGTTGTCGAGGAAGAACTGCGAGCCGAGGTAGACCAGCGGCCGCGGGTTCTCCGCCGCCATGTTCTTGAACGCCGCCACGAGGTGACGCGGCTGGACGTCGTGGCCGCCCAGGCCGAAGATCGCGGTCGTCAGGGTCGGGAAGAGCCGCGCGTGGTAGAGCGACTGGGTGACGAGCCTGGTGAGAGCCGTGTCGTCGGAGCGCTCCAGCACCGTCACGACCTTGGCGTTGCCGAGGGCGGCGATCAGCTCGGCCTCCGGGAACGGCTGCAGCAGCTTGACGGAGACGACGCCCACCTTCAGCCCGAGGCTGCGCAGGTAGGGCAGCACGGCGCGGACGTCGTCGGTGATCGACCCCATGCCGACCATGACGTAGTCGGCGTCCTCGGTGCCGTAGGACAGGACCGGCGCGTACTGCCTGCCGGTGAGTTCGGAGTACTCGGCCATCGCCTGCCGGACGAGCGACGGGACGGCGCTGGCGAAGTGCGCGCGGTGGTCGGCGGAGCCGGCCTGGAAGTCGGGCTGGTTCTGCACGGGGCCGGTGAGGCCGGGGTTGTGCGGGTCCACGAGGGCGGGGACGAGCTGGCGGGTGCCCTTCTGCCAGGCATTCACCCACTGGCGGCGCCACTGCGGACGCAGGTCCTCGGGGATCCAGGCCATCGTCTGCTCGACGAGCTCGCCGTCGTTGTCGGCCTCGACCTGCTCGCCCAGCGCGGCCAGCTGCGCGCGCAGCGCCGCGAGGTCGGACGGGTCGAAGTCGTCGGTGTGGCGGTCGAGATACTGGTCGATCTGGAAGGCACGGCCCTTCGCGCCGAACAGCACCTCCTGCGCGACGGTGGGGCAGGGGATCCTGCCGGCGGGGTCGCCCAGGAACTCCTTGAGCAGGGCGGGTTCAGGCAGGGCGATCTCGCTCATGACGTGGCTGGTGGCGAACCCGTCCATCGCGTTGGCAACGGGGATCAGCGACAGCGCCGAGGCCTTGTAGGAGATGGCGGCGAGGTCGGCGGCCTCCTGGGCGTTGGAGCCGAACAGGATGGTGTAGCCGGTGGGCAGCATGGCGTACACGTCGTCGTGCCCCGCCATGACGTTGAGGGAGTGCCGGGTGACCACGCGCGCCGCGACCTGCAGCACGAAGCCGCCGATCTTCTTGCCGACCGTCACGTAGTGCGACTCCAGGCCGTAGAGGATGCCCTGGCTGGACGACGCGTTGGAGATGAAGTTGCCGCCGGTGAGGGCTGCGCCCAGGGCGCCGCTCTGCGCGGAGTGCTCGCCCTCGGTCTCCACGAAGAAGGGATGCTTGCCCCACACGTTGAGCTGCCCCTCGGCGCGGGCGGCCTCGAAGTTCTCGGAGATCTCGGTCGACGGGGTGATCGGATAACCGATGACGCCGCCACACACGTGCTTCATCACATAGGCGACGGCACCGTTGCCATTGATCACGTCAGGGATGCCGGGAAAACGCGGAGAGGTCATGTCTTTACTCGTCCTTGGGTCGGGTTACGGCGTGCGCGGCGTTGGGCAGGACGTCGGCTCCGATCCGGGTGGGGCGAGGGGCCTCTCGGGGATCGGTATGTACGCATTGTTGCGCACGCGGCGTCCCGTCGTGGACAGACGCGACATCTTGTGCCGTTGACGAGCAAATTCGCCCGAACACGACTGGTCTGCGACTAGTCTGATGCCGTGAAGAGCATCGGCGCCTACGAGGCGAAGACCCATCTGCCGCGGCTGCTGGACCAGGCGGCGGCGGGCGAGACCTTCTCCATCACCAAGCACGGCCGCGAGGTCGCGCGGATCGTGCCGCCCGCCGGGGCCGTCGAGGGCTCGGCGGTGTCGGCGGCCATGAAGTCGGCGCGGCGGGGCGTGAGGCTGGACGGCCTCGGCGTCACGGGCTTCGCGGGCCAGGGGAGGCGCTGATGAGAGTCGTGATCGACGTGTCGCTCACCATGGCGTGGGGTTTCGAGGACGAGGCGACGCCGGCGGCGGACGAGGTGCTCGACAGGGTGGCGACCGACGGCGCCCTGGTGCCGCCGCTGTGGTCGTACGAGGTCGCCAACGTGCTGGCGGTCGCCGAGCGGCGCGGCAGGGTGTCGATAGCCCAGAGCGGCCGCTTCACCACCTTGCTGGGCCAGTTGCCGATCGTCGTCGCCGACCCGCTGGATCCCGGCGCCCTGGCGACTGCCGCCCGCACCCACGGGCTCTCGGCGTACGACGCCGCCTACCTCGCGCTGGCGCTGCGCGAGGGTGTACCGCTCGCCACCCTGGACGACCGGCTCGCGGGGGTCGCCCGCAAGGCCGGCGTCGAGGTGCTCCCGGCCCGGTAGGCCGGCAGGCGGCGGGTCAGCCGAAGGCCTTCTGGTAGACGGCCAGCAGTTCGGGCGTGGCGGGACCTGAGAAGCCGCACAGCGCGATCTGGGTGTCGGGAGCGGGGGTGCCGTCGTCGCCGACCGAGATCAGGTAGTCGGCGCCGGGCTTGAACTCGAAGCCCGAGAAGTCGGCGGCGGTGAGTTCCGGCTGCTCGATGACCACGGCGCCGCCCGGGTCCCCCTTGAACACGTGCGTGACCTTCAGGGTCACGTCCTTGCCGGCGATGCCGTCCACCCGGGCCTCGAAGGCCATCGCGAATGTCTTCAGGAACTCGGCGTCGACGGCCATGCACATGCTGGCGGCTCCGCCGGCGTCGGCGGGCAGCGACAGCCGGGTGGCTGCCACGGGTGCCGGCGACAGCGCGAACACCGCCGCCGCGGCGACCCCTGCGAGGCCGGTCGCGCCGGCGA
>JAEWIK010000165.1 GCA_023387135.1 Actinomycetes bacterium
GAGCTGGGGGGCGAGTGGGGGTTCGCCACCGACGACGGCGACGTCGGACGCGCGCAGCGGTGGTGGCAGAGTCCTCCTGGGGGGCGGCGCATCCTCGTCCCTTTTCCTCCGGAGTCGGCCGCCTCGGGCATCGGTGACACGAGCGCCCACCCCGTGGTGTGGTACTGGAGGTACCTCGGGCCCGGGGAGGCATCCGCGGCGGGCCTGACGCAGGAGCGCTCGCGTCTCCTCCTCCACTTCGGAGCCGTCGACTACCACGCGACAGTCTGGCTCGCGGGGCACCGGCTCGGCGAGCACAGCGGCGGCCACACCCCCTTCACCTTCGACATCACCGACGAGTTCGATCCGAGCGACGACAACCTGCTCGTCGTCCGCGTCGAGGACCGGATGGACGACGTCACCCAGCCGCGCGGCAAGCAGGACTGGCGGGAACAGCCCCACGACATCTGGTACGAGCGGACGTCGGGCATCTGGCAGCCGGTCTGGCTGGAGGCGGTGCCGCGGACGCACGTGGCCCACCTCGCCTGGAACAACGACCCGACCTGCTCGGAGGTCCGGCTGGACCTCGAACTCGACAGTCCCCCGCTGACGCCCGTCGACGTCAGGGTCGAGCTGTCGGCGGACGGGCGACCGCTCGCGACGGTCCAGACGACCTTCGACATGCTGGACGGCACCGTCGTGATCCCGTTGCGGGGCGCCCGCCACCGCATGCAGCACGAAGAACTGCTGTGGTCGCCCGAGCACCCGCGACTCATCGACGCCACCATCGCCGTCACGGCTGACGGGGTCGTCGACGTCGTCAGGTCGTACCTCGGGCTGCGCTCGGTCGGCACCGGACGTGGGCACTTCCTGCTGAACGACAGGCCGTACTACGTCCGCGCCGTGCTCGACCAGGGGTACTGGCCGGCCTCCCACCTGACGGCTCCCGAACCGGACGCGTACCGGGCCGAGGTCGAACTCATCAAGGCGCTCGGCTTCAACGCCGTGAGGGTGCACCAGAAGCTGGAGGACCCGCGCTTCCTGTACTGGGCGGACACCCTCGGCCTGCTGGTGTGGACAGAGATGCCCTCGGCGTACGAGTTCAGCCCCAGGTCGATCAGGCGCCTCGCCGTCGAATGGATGGAAGCGGTCGCCCGTGACCGCTCGCACCCGAGCGTCGTCACGTGGGTGCCGATCAACGAGAGCTGGGGCGTCGAACACGTCGCAGGCTCCCCCGCCCAACGAGAGCTCACCCGCGCGCTCGCGGCTCTCACCCGCGCGCTCGATCCGTCCCGCCCCGTGGTGTCGAACGACGGCTGGGAGCACAGCGACTCCGACATCGTGACTGTCCACGACTACACGCAGTCGGGCGAGGCGTTGCGGGCGAGGTACTCCTCGGCAGAGTCGGCGGCCCGGCTGCTCGACGGCTACGGCCCGGCGGGAAGACTCCTGCTGCTGGACGGCGACGCCCACGCGGGCGCGCCGCTCATCGTGAGCGAGTTCGGCGGCATCAGGTTCGACCACGGCGAGCAGGCGGACGCGTGGGGCTACGCGACGGCCGACGACGTCCGCCAGTTCGAGGCGGCGCTGCGCGAGGTGTTCGGAGGGCTCCAGGCGAGCGACGTCCTGGCGGGCTTCTGCTACACCCAGCTCACCGACACGCGCCAGGAGGCCAACGGCCTCACCGACCAGAACCGGGCGCCGAAGCTGCCTCTGGCGACGATTCGCCAGATCGTCGAAGGCGCCGGGTCCGAGCCGATGCCCGCTCCCCCGTCAACGCTGGCACACCACCTCGACGCCGCCGTGAAGCCAGTACCGACGAGTCCACTGTCTCCGCTGGACGACGACCACGCGTTCCACCTGGCGTCGTCCTCGCTGCGGAGCGAGCCGATCTTCGGCGCTGACAAGCCGCTCGGCGAGACCCCGGACGCGGCGGACGGCACGACCTGGCGTCCCATCCAGCCCGCCGGCGCGAACTAGCCGGACGGGGTCGCGCGCGCGTCCAGGGACGCGTCAGGCGCGGCCGAGCTGGGCCGCGGCGGGACAACGGAAGGCCGGCGCCGCGAGTCCCACCTCGTTGAGGTACTTCACGACGATCGCCAGGGCCCTCGACAAGGACGTCTCGGTGTAGTGCACTCCCTGCTCGCGGCAGTGCTTCCTGACGAGCCGACGGGCGGCCGACAGGTGAGGCCGCGGCATGCTCGGGAAGAGGTGGTGCTCGATCTGGTAGTTCAGCCCTCCCATGAGCGCGGTCATCCACCAGCCACCGCGCACGTTGCGGGACGTCAGCACCTGCTTGTCGAGGAAGTCCAGCCGGGCATCGGCGGGGACGATCGGCATCGCGACGTGGTTGGGGGCGAAACTCGCTCCCATGTACAGCCCGAAGACCGCCAACTGGACGCCGAGGAACGCCCACGCCATCCCGAACGGGAGCAACCAGAACAGCAGGCCGAGGTAGAGCGTCGCCCTGACCCCCATCAGCGTCAGCTCCAGCGCCCTGCCCTCGACCCGCCCGCGGGCCAGCAGTCCCTTGATGGACGACTTGTGCAGGCCGATGCCGAAGAGCAGCAGCAGCGGGAAGAAGAGCCACCCCTGGCGCCGGGTGATCCAGGCGAGCAGGCCGGTGCGCTCGGCGGCGTCCTCCGGCCTGAACGAGACGACATCGGGAAGGACGTCCGGGTCCTTGCCGATCTTGTTCGGGTTGCCGTGGTGCCTGGTGTGCTTGTTCATCCACCACGCGTAGCTGATGCCGACGAAGAAGGTGGCGAGCACCCGTCCCAGGCGGTCGTTGGCGGGCCCGGACGCGAGCACCTGCCGGTGTGACGCCTCGTGACCCAGGAAGGCGAACTGGGTGAAGATGATCCCCAGCGCGGCCGCGATCAGCAGTTGCAGCCAGGAGTCCTGCAGCAGCACCACCCCGCTGATCGCGCCGCCGAGCGCGAGGAGCAGTCCCGAGAAGAGCGCGAGGTAGA
>JAEWIK010000264.1 GCA_023387135.1 Actinomycetes bacterium
GTCGCCGACGGACCCACCACCAAGGGCATCGGCGCCAACTCGGTGGCGTTCTCCGGCAAGTCCTACAGGATCACCCAGCAGACCCAGACCGACGCCAACGTCTCCTACAGGGTGGCTGTCCTGCGGGCCGGCAACACCGTGACGTATCTGCTGGTGTTCCCGGCGACGCCGAAGTTCGACTTCACCGACGACCAGTGGAAGGCGCTCATGTTCCGCGCCGGCCAGCGGGCGAGCGCCCTGCCCTGAGCCCGCGCCGACGCCCGGCCGCGGGCTCGCGACCGTGAACGGCCCGCCGGCGGGTCAGAGCGTGCCGATGATCTCCCGCATAAGCCGCGCGGTCTCGCTCGGGGTGGTGCCCACCCTGACGCCCGCCGCCTCCAGGGCTTCCTTCTTGGCCTGCGCGGTGCCCGCCGAGCCCGTGACGATCGCCCCGGCATGGCCCATGGTCTTGCCGACCGGGGCCGTGAAGCCCGCGACGTACCCGACGACAGGCTTGCTCATGTGGTTGGCCACGTAGTCGGCGGCACGCTCCTCGGCGTCGCCACCGATCTCCCCGATGAGCACGACGGCGTCGGTGCCCGGATCGTTCTCGAAAGCCTCGAGCGCGTCGATGTGGGTGGTCCCGATGACGGGATCGCCACCGATCCCGACGGCCGTCGAGAAGCCGATGTCGCGCAGTTCGTACATCATCTGGTAGGTCAGCGTGCCCGACTTGGAGACCAGGCCGATCCTGCCGGGACCCGAGATCGACGCCGGGATGATGCCGACGTTCGACTTCCCGGGGCTGATCAGGCCGGGGCAGTTGGGCCCGATGAGCCGGGTCGTCCCCTTGGACAGCGCGTAGTCGGTCCACTCGGCGGTGTCCTTCACGGGGACGCCCTCGGTGATGACGACGACGAGGCCGAGTTCGGCGTCGACGGCTTCGAGCACTGCCGCCTTCGTGAAGCGCGCCGGGACGAAGATGACGGCGACGTCGGCGCCGGTGGCCTCCCTGGCCTCGCCGACCGAGTCGAAGACGGGGACGGGACGCTCTTCGAAGGTCACCGACTTGCCGCCCTTTCCGGGCGTCACCCCGCCGACGATGCGGGTCCCCGAGGCGATCATGCGCGCCGTGTGCTTGGTCCCCTCCGAGCCTGTCATCCCCGACACGATCACCTTGGAGTTCTGATCCAGCCAGATCGACACAGTGAGTTCTCCTACTCGGCAGCTACTGCCAGTTCGGCGGCCCTGCGGGCCGCGGCGTCCATCGTCTCTTCGAGGTTCACCAGCGGGTGCGCCGCCTCCTGCAACATGTGGCGTCCGATCTCGACGGCGTTGCCGTCCAGCCTGACGACGATGGGCTTCTGAGCCCTGTCGCCCAGGATGGCGAGCGCGTCGATGATGCCCTTGGCCACCTCGCTGCACGCCGTGATGCCGCCGAAGACGTTCACGAAGACCGACCTCACCTGCGGGTCGGAGAGGATGATGTCGAGCCCGTTGGCCATGACCTCCGCCGAGGCGCCGCCGCCGATGTCGAGGAAGTTCGCCGGACGCGGGCTGCCTGGCAGGTCGGCCCCGGCCTTCGCGACGACGTCGAGCGTGCTCATCACGAGGCCTGCTCCGTTGCCGATGACGCCCACGCTGCCGTCGAGCTTGACGTAGTTGAGGTGCTTGGCGCGGGCCTGGACCTCGAGCGGATCGTCGCTCGCCTCGTCCACGTAGCCGTCCCAGTCGGGGTGCCTGAAGCGCGCGTTGTCGTCGAGGGTGATCTTGCCGTCCAGCGCGATGATCCTGCCGTCGCCGGTCTTCACCAGCGGGTTGACCTCCACGAGCGTCGCGTCGTTCGCCGTGTAGACCTCGCCGAGCTTCCTCAGCACCGCTGCGACCGCCTGGCGATCCGCCTCGCGGAAACCTGCTGCCGCCACGATCTCGTCGGCCTTCGCCTCGTCGATGCCCACCAGCGGGTCGACGCTCACCCGGGCGAGCGCCTCGGGACGCTCGACGGCGAGCTGCTCGATGTCCATGCCGCCCTCGACGCTGCACATCGCGAGGTAGCTGCGGGTGGCGCGGTCGAGCAACAGGGAGAAGTAGTACTCCTCCGCGATGTCGGCGCCCTCGGCGATCATGACGGCCCTGACCGTGTGGCCCTTGATGTCCATGCCGAGGATCTCGCCCGCCCGGGCCGCCGCCTCGTCGGGAGTCCGTGCCAGCTTGACGCCGCCCGCCTTGCCGCGGCCGCCGGTCTTCACCTGCGCCTTCACGACGACGACCGGGGTGCCGAGCTGCAGGGCTGCCGCGCGCGCCTCCTCGGGAGTGGTCGCGACGATGCCGCGGAGGACCGGGACTCCTTGAGCCTCGAAAAGATCTCTGGCCTGGTACTCGAACAGGTCCACGTGGTACTCCCTCCCTGGAGCGGCGATTGGTCCCGAGGTGCTGTCCGTAGGCTAGACGACAATCCAAGCGGCACGCACCACGGCTGTCCGTGGGCGTGACAGGATGTCCCTGCGGTTCATCGGCGGCCCCCGGCGGGGTCGCAGAACGCCCACCTCCTGCGAGGTTTGAGCAGTCTCCGTCCGGGGAAATCGAGAAGTTTCTGAGAAACATCCTGAGAAATGCTAAGCTCCCGGTCGGGGCCAGGGAGATCGGCATGGAACTCCCGGAGACAGCAAGCGAGCGGGGACCGGATGTCACACCAGAATTCAAGCGCTGACAAGGCGCGACGGGTTCTGGTTGGCGACCCCGACGAGGCAGTGTCGAACCCCCGCCGGATCGCGGCGGGCCGTCGCCCCGGTCGGTGGCGCAGGGGCCTCGTGGTGGCCGCCGTCTCAGGAATCGGAGTCGGTTCGATAGTCGCCCTGGGCGTCGCGAGCTCGGTTTCGGGAGTGGCCTTCGCCGGCCAGCCCACGTCCGACGCCTCCATAGTCGACACCCAGCGGCTCACCGGCACTGCCCGTGACGCCGCCCGTCCCCCCTTGTCGGTGGACGATCTCGCGGCGCAGCGCGAGGCTGTCATGGAGACCACGTCCGAGAGCGTCGCCGCCGGCCAGCAGCAGGCGGTGCTCGAAGTCAGGCAGTCGAACCTCCAGGACGCCAAGAAGGCCGTCGAGGTCGAGGCCGACAGGCTGCGCAACCTCGCCAACTTCCTGTGGCCCACCGCCGGTGACGTCGGTTCCCCGTTCGGGATGCGGCTGCACCCCATCCTTCACTACTACAGGCTCCACGACGGCGACGACATCGGCGGCAGGTGCGGCCAGCCGATCTTCGCCGCGCAGTCGGGCACCGTGGTGAAGGCTGCCATGGGCGGCTACAACGGCGGTTCCGGCAACAACGTCAGGATCGACCACGGCGACATCAACGGCCACAACATCCAGACCGGCTACCTCCACATGAGCAAGATCGTCGTGAACGTGGGCCAGGTCGTCGACAAGGGCGAGCTCATCGGCTACGTCGGTGACACCGGCCTCTCGACCGCCTGCCACCTCCACCTCTCGCTCTACAAGGACGGCCGCGGCAGCAACCCGATGGAATACGTCCACAAGCCCGAGCGCACCGACGCCGCCGCCGTCGAGGCCGCCGCGGCGGGCAAGGCGTTGCCCGGCAAGAAGGCCGCCGACGAGACCGAGCAGGCCACCGGCACCGACGACCCGACTGTCGTCTCGAACGTCGTCATCGACTGACGCGACTCCCCCGCTGCGCGACCCGGCGGCCCGGGGTCAGAGCTTCTCCATCGGCGCGTGGCGCAGCGAGAGCCGCTTCATGCCCGCCGAACCGAAGTCCACATCAGCCTTCGCGTTGTCGCCACTGCCCGAGGTGGCCACGACCACGCCGAGGCCGAAGGTCGTGTGGAGCACCCTGTCACCCACCTCGACCGACGGGACAGTCTTGATCCCGGGACGGGAGCCGAAGCTGAGCGCCTGCCGTGACGTGTCGGCCCTTGCCGACGCGTTCGACGCCCAGCCCGTCCGGGCGACCCCGAGCCGCCTCCAGTCGATCAGCGCGTCGGGGATCTCGGCGACGAACCGGCTCGGCGGGTTGTACTGGGGCGCTCCCCACGCCGAGCGGACCGTCGCGCGGGTGAGGTAGAGCCGCTTGCGTGCCCGGGTGATGCCGACATAGGCGAGCCGGCGTTCCTCCTGCAGCTCGGCGGGGTCCGACATCGCCCGCATGTGCGGGAAGATCCCGTCCTCGAAGCCCGTCAGGAAGACGGTGTCGAACTCCAGCCCCTTGGCGGTGTGGAGGGTCATGAGGGTCACGACCCCCTCGGCGTCGGGATCGGCGTCGGGAAGCTGGTCGGAATCTGCGACCAGGGCGATCCGCTCGAGGAACGCGGGCAGGGAGTCGTCGGGCTCCGGCGCGGCGGCGGCGAGCTCCGACTCGTCGGCAGGCAGGTCGACGGCGTGCGCGGCGGCGACGAACTCGCCCGCCACGTTGACGAGTTCCTGCAGGTTCTCCAACCGGGTGAGGTCCTGCGGATCGTTCGACGCCTGCAGTTCCGCCAGGTAGCCGGAGTCCCGCAGGATCGAGACCAGCACCTCGTCCGCCGCGACGCCTTCGGCGACCTTCTGCTGCTGGGTCTCGATCAGCGCCACGAAGCCCTGGATCTGGTTGAGCGACCTCGTGGCGAGCCCCGGCGCCTCAGCAGCGCGCCGCAGGCCCTCGAAGAACGGCACCCGCTCGGACGCGGCGAACGCCTCCACCACCGCTTCGGCGCGGTCGCCGATCCCCCGCTTGGGCACGTTGAGGACTCGCCTGACCGAGACGTCGTCGGCGGGGTTGGCGATAGCCCGCAGGTAGGAGATCGCGTCCCTGATCTCCTTGCGCTCGTAGAACCTGATGCCGCCCACGACGCGGTACGGCAGGCCGACCCTGATGAAGACCTCCTCGAAGGCCCGCGACTGCGCGTTGGTCCTGTAGAAGACGGCGACCCCGCCGGGCTTGGTGGCCCCGGCGTCGGTGAGCCTGTCGATCTCCTCGGCGACGAACCTCGCCTCGTCGTGTTCGGTGTCGGCGACATAGCCGACGAGCTGTTCGCCCGCGCCCTCCTGCGACCAGAGCTGCTTGGCGGGACGGTTCGGGTTGCGCGTGATGACGGAGTTGGCGGCGCTCAGGATGTTCTGGGTGGACCTGTAGTTCTGTTCGAGGACGATCGTCGTCGCACCCGGGAAGTCAGACTCGAAGTCGAGGATGTTGCGGATGGTCGCGCCCCGGAAGGCGTAGATCGACTGGTCGGAGTCGCCCACCACCATGAGTTCGGGCGGCTCGACGGCGGGGATGTCGGGCAGCTGCTCGTCGGACCCGCCCTCCGACGGGCGAGCGGACGAACAGAGCTCGCGGACGAGCACGTACTGCGCGTGGTTGGTGTCCTGGTACTCGTCCACCAGGACGTGGCGGAACCGGCGGCGGTACTGCTCGCGGAGATCGGGGAAGCCCTGCAGCAGGTTGACAGTCGTCATGATGAGGTCGTCGAAGTCCAGCGCGTTCGCCGACCGCAGCCTGCGCTGGTACTCGGCGTAGGCCTCGGCGTAGACCTCCTCGTTGCCCCCCGACGCCTTGCTGCGCGCCGTCTCGTAGTCGATCAGCTCGTTCTTGCAGTTCGACACCCAGTTCAGGACAGCACGCACCGGGTAGCGCTTCGGGTCGGCCTCGGCGTCCCTCAGCACGAGTTGCATGAGGCGCTTGGAGTCGGTGTCGTCGTAGATCGAGAACGATCGTGACATGCCGAAGCGGGAGATCTCCTGCCGAAGGATCCTCACGCACGCCGAGTGGAAGGTGGAGACCCACATCAGGCGGGCGCGGTTGCCCACCAGGTCGACGACCCTGTGGCGCATCTCGGCGGCCGCCTTGTTGGTGAAGGTGATCGCCAGGATCGAGCCGGGATGGACGTCCCTGATGCCCACGAGGTGGGCGATCCGGCGCGTCAGCACCCTCGTCTTCCCCGAACCCGCGCCCGCGACGACGAGGACCGGGCTGCCTGCGTGCACGACCGCCTCGCGCTGCGGTGGGTTGAGGTCGGCCAGCAGGTCGTCCTCACTGAGCTTGCGGCGTCGCGGCGGTTCGGAAGGGGTCTCGAACCCGGGCAGGAGGGCTTCAGTCATGGCCGTCCAAGCTTAGGCCAGCCTGGAGGACCACTCGGCCCGAATCCCCTGCCCCGGCGGGCGGCCCGGCGAGGGTCGTGGCGTCGCTTCCGCTCAGCCGGAGTGAGCGGTCAATGCTCCAGGCATGGGGAATCTTGCGTATTTGGGCCCCCGAAGGCCCCGAAACGGAAGAAGCGACGCCGCTCGAAGGTTCGTATTCATCAGGAGCAGACCTACCGTAGAAGCAGGACTTCCTCGCGATAGAGGCTGCTACCCCAAGAGCCAGCAGGTCCGGCCCGCCCCCCCGGCCGGGCCTGCTGCCTTGTCCGGGAGCGCGGGTGTCACACCAACCGGCGGTCGGTGGCCCAGCGCGTGAGCTGGTGCCTGTTGGAGAGTTGGAGCTTGCGCAGCACCGACGAGACGTGGGTCTCGACAGTCTTGATCGAGATGAAGAGCTCCCTGGCGATCTCCTTGTACGCGTAACCGCGGGCTATCAACCGGAGCACCTCGCGCTCGCGCTGGCTGAGCCTGTCGAGGTCCTCGTCGATGCTCGCGACGTCGATGGAGCCCGAGAACGCGTCGAGGACGAAGCCCGCCAGCCTGGGCGAGAACACCGCATCGCCTGTCGCTACCCTCCCGATGGCCTCGATCAACTCGTCGGCCGAGATCGACTTCGTGACGTAGCCCCGCGCGCCCGCCCTGATGACGCCGATCACGTCCTCGGCGGCGTCGGAGACGCTGAGCGCCAGGAAACGGACCTCGGGCTCGGTGGCGAGCACCTGCTTGAGCACCTCGACGCCCCCACCGCCCGGCAGGTGGACGTCGAGCAGCACCACGTCGGGACGGTGGGCGACGATGGCGGCGACGGCGGTGGGGACATCCTCGGCCTCGCCGACGATCTGGACCCTGGAACCTATGTCATGACGGACGCCACTGCGGAACATCGCGTGGTCGTCGACCACCACCACGCGCCACGCGGCGGGGGTCGGGCTTTCAGGCGTTTCGCTCATGGTCCTCCTCCATGCGACCGGCGTCAGCCGAGCCTATCGACTCCGGCGGCTCCGTACTCCCGACTCCGCGGATGGGGCCGGGTGACCCAGCGATCGGGCCTGCCTCAGCGAGGCAGTTCCAGCCTCACCTCGGTGCCCTCTCCCGGGCTCGAACGAATTATCGCCCTGCCGCCTGCCCGCTTCACCCGCTCGATGATCGAGCCCCTCACCCCCATCCTGTCGGGGTCGATCGCGGAAGGGTCGAAACCCACCCCGCGGTCCCTGACGAAGACGCTCACGATGTCCTCGTCCGCCTCCGCGTACACGTCGACCCGCTCGACCCCCGAGTGCCTGGCGGCGTTCACCATCGCCTCGCGGGCCGCGCGGACGACCGCCGTCACGTCCGGAGTCAGCTCGCAGTCCCCCACCGTCACGAGGTCGACGTCGATGCCGTGGTCGGTCTCCACGCCGGCGGCTATCGCCTGCAGAGTCTGGGTGAGGGTCGTCGACTCGGCCGTCTCGCCGTACAGCCACTGCCGCAGTTCGCGCTCCTGGCGACGGGCGAGCGACACCACTGCGCGCGGGTCCTTCGCCTGCCGCTGGATGAGCGCCAGCGTCTGCAGGACGGAGTCGTGCAGGTGGGCGGCCATGTCGGCGCGGGCGTCCGCCAGCAGCTTGTCGTCCCGCGCCTGCGCGAGGGTGGCCCGGACCCTGAGGATCCACGGCAGCGTCACCAGCGCGATCCCGGCGACCGCCAGGCCGAGCAGCGCGACGGTCCTCGCGAACTCGCTGAGCCCTTCCAGCCCGTCGACGACGAGGAAGATGGCCAGCCCGAGGGACACCAGCCCCAGCACGATCGAGACGATGGTGCTCCAGTGCGCCACCAGCGGCGCGAACCAGCGGCGGAAGCCGTCTCCCGCGCGATCCCGCGGGGCGGCGTGATCGGCCTGCCACCAGATGGCCCCCAGTCCTGCGGCGG
>JAEWIK010000322.1 GCA_023387135.1 Actinomycetes bacterium
GTTCCTGTACGCGTGCAGGATGTCGTCACGGTCGACGCCATGCTTGAGCGCCGACTGTGCCACGACGGGCTCATCCGGCACGCCTCCAAGATAACTTGTCATGAGTGGTCCGGCAATGACGGTGCTAGCGTGCGACTTTTCGGGTCTTGGCGGACGTGAGCGACACCGTGACGTAGCCGGACTTCGAGGCGGTCACCTTCACGGAGATGCGCTTGCCCTTGTCGGCCTTCGCCAGCTTGTACGTCGCCGACGTCGCCTTGCCGATGGCCTTTCCGTTGCGGAGCCAGCGGTACTTCAGCGTGAGGCCCGACGGCGCGAAGCCCGACACCGTGGCCTTGAGCTTCTTGGTGACCTTCGCCTGCCCTGAGACCTTCACCTTCCCCTTCGTGATGGTGCCCTTCGCCGCCACCTGGGCTGTGCTGGTCCTCGTCACTGTCGACTGGCCGAACGACACGGTCGCCCGCGCGCTGAGCCGGTGCCCGGCATCGGCGGGGACCACCTTTCGACCCGCGGTGGTGGCCCCCCTGATCGCCTTGCCGTCCCGCAACCACTGCCAGGCGACTGTCGCGCCGGCGGTGATCCCTGACGCCTTCGCGGTGAGCTTGTTGCCGACGCGGGCCGACCCGGTGACGCTCACGGTGCCGTCCCAGCGCCAGGGCGTCGGGGTCGGCGCCGGCTGCTGGGGAGGGGGAGTCGGCCGCGGCGGCGGCGTTGGCGTCGGTGAGGGAGTCGGTGTCGGTGACGGAGTCGGTGTGGGGTCCGGAGTCGGCTCCGGAGGTGGTGGCGTCGGATCGGGAGTCGGCTCCGGCGTTGGATCGGGAGTGGGATCGGGCGTCGGCTCCGGCGTCGGGTCGGGAGTGGGATCGGGAGTCGGGTCAGGCGTGGGGTCTGGCGGCGGAGGGGTCAGCCGGGCCAGCGCCTCCGTCACGGCGGCGCCGGCGTCCACGCCACCCGGACCGCAGGCGCTGTCGCAGGGCAGGGTTCGGACCGTCTGCTGCAGCACCTGAGTGACCTCGGCCGGAGTGAGGTCCGGGTTCGCCTGCCGCGCCAGCAGGACCGCCCCCGACACGTGCGGGGTGGCCATGGACGTCCCGCTCTTGTAGCCGTAGCCCGACGTGCCCACCGTGCTGTAGATCGACTGGCCGGGCGCCGAGATCGTCACGGGGAGCGCCGAGGTGCCGTAGTTGCTGAAGCTCGCCAGCGTGCCGGCGCTGGTGTGGGCCGCCACCGAGATGACGCCGTCGCAGTTGGCGGGGAAGGTGGTCGCCACGGCGGCGCCCTGGTTGCCTGCTGCCGCCACGACGACAGTCCCCGCCTCGATGGCGTCGTCGATGCCGCGCTGGAGGGACGTCGGGCAGTCGCCCTCGCCGCCGAGGCTCATGTTGATGACGTCGGCCGGATGGGGGTTCTGGGGCACCCCGTTCACCTGGAGCCCTGCCGCCCAGTAGATGCCTGCCAGCAGGTCCCACTCGCTGCCGTCTTCGCAGCCGAGCGCGCGCACCGGCACCAAGCCGCCCGTCGGGGCGACCCCCGCGACGCCCAGCCCGTTGTCGGCCCGCGCGGCGATGGTCCCTGCGACGTGAACCCCGTGCCAGGCACCGCCGCAGGCGTCGGTCGGATCGGCGTCCCAGCCGTCGCCGTCGGGGTCCCCGCCGTCCGACACGAAGTCATAGCCCGGCAGCCATTCGAGGTCGGGGTGCGCCGCGCTGCCCGCGTCGATCACTGCCGCCACGGTGCCGGTGCCGGTGAAGCCCTGGGCCCACCCGCTCTCGGCGCCCACGCCGTAGGCGCCCGTCAAGCCCCACAGGTTCCCCCAGGAAGGGTCGTCTGTCACAGGTGCGACCGCCGAGCTGGGCTCGGCTGCCGCGACCTGCGGCTGGCGGGCCGCGTGGTCGGCCGCCTGCTCCACCTCGGACCGGTCCTCCAGCACGACCGCCACGATGTCGTCGGTCACCGCTATCGCGTCCACCGCCGCCACGGGGCCAACGGCCTCCAGGGCGGCCCGGACGGGGTCGGCCTGCGGGCGGTCGAACGACAGGACCACCGCGCGCGCCCCGCGCCGGACGACAGGCATCGTCTCGACGTCGTCCTCGGCGTGGGCGGGCGGGACCGCTCCGGCGAACGCGAGAGCGACCACCACCGCCGCGATGGTCAGGTGCTTCGTCGCCGTCGCCATGACGCGCTCTCCTGCCCGGCTCGGACGGGCGTGCGGCCCGGAACGGCTCGACGCCCGAGGATCAACGCCTCCAAGCCTGCCCCCGCCGCCGGTCGCCACCGGCGCCGGCGACCTCGATCTGCGTCATTGACCGGCTCGATCTACGTTTCCCCGACGGCGGGTCTACGTACTCCACCGCCTGTTTGTGGCGGATCGACGAGCCGCCGCGCCGGTTTAGTGCCTCGCGGCAGCGATCCGGTCCCTCAACTCGGCGAGCTCTCCGGTCAGCTCTGGAGGCACGTGGTCGCCGAACCTGGCGAAGTACTCCTCGGTGAGGTCGGCCTCCCGCTCCCAGGCGTCGGGGTCGAGCGCGAAGAGCTCGGCGAGCGCGTCCTCGCCCAGCTCGACGCCCCTCAGGTCGAGGTCGTCCGCCAGCGGGAGTCGCCCGCTGACCGCGTCGACTGCCGACACCTCGCCCGCCACCCGCTGGAGCGCCCACGCGATGGGTCGGGAGTTGTCGCCGAAGCCCGGCCACAGGTACCTGCCGTCGGCCGACTTGCGGAACCAGTTGACCCCGAAGATACGCGGCGCCTTGTCGCCGAGCAGCTTCCCCATGCGCAGCCAGTGCGCCCAGTAGTCGGCCATGTTGTAGCCGCAGAAGGGCAGCATGGCGAAGGGATCGCGCCGCAGCGCCCCTACCTCGCCCTCGGCGGCGGCGGTTTGTTCGCTCGACACCGTCGCGCCGACGAACACGCCGTGCTGCCAGTCGTACGCCTCCGAGATGAGCGGGACGTTCGACGCCCTGCGTCCGCCGAAGAGGATGACGTCCACAGGCACGCCGGCGGGATCGTCCCACTCGTCGGCGATCGACTCCGCCTGATCGGCGGCGACGGTGAAGCGCGAGTTGGGGTGCGCCGCCGGACGGCCGCAGCCCGGCGTCCAGTCCTGGCCCTGCCAGTCGACTAGGTGGGCGGGGGCCGTGTCGGTGAGCCCTTCCCACCACACGTCGCCGTCGTCGGTGAGGGCGACATTGGTGAAGATCACGTCGTGGTCGAGCGCGTGCAGGGCCGTCGGGTTGGTCTGCTCGGACGTGCCGGGGGCGACCCCGAAGAAGCCCGCCTCCGGGTTGATCGCATACAGCCTGCCGTCGGGCCCCGGACGCATCCAGGCGATGTCGTCGCCGATCGTCTCCACCTTCCAGCCGGGGATGGTGGGCCTGAGCATCGCGAGGTTGGTCTTCCCGCACGCCGAGGGGAAGGCGGCCGTCACGTGGAAGACGCGGCCGTCCTCCCTTGTCACCCGCAGGATCAGCATGTGTTCGGCGAGCCAGCCCTCGTCCCTCGCGAGGACGGACGCGATCCGCAGGGCGTAGCACTTCTTCCCGAGCAGGGCGTTGCCGCCGTAGCCGGACCCGAACGACCAGATCTCCCGGGTCTCGGGGAAATGGCAGATGTACTTCTCGTCGTTGCACGGCCAGGCGACGTCGTCCCTGGAGTTCCCCTTCGCGTCCACGAGCGGGTAACCGACCGAATGGACTGCCGGCACCCAGTAGTCGCCGGCGGCGATGAGGGCCAGGGCGTCGCTGCCCATCCTCGTCATCATCCGCATGTTGGCGACGACGTAGGGGCTGTCGGTCAGTTCGACTCCCAGCTTCGAGATCGGCCCGCCCAGCGGGCCCATCGAGAACGGGACGACGTACATCGTCCGGCCGCGCATCGAGCCGTCGAAGACCGCGTGGAGGGTCTCGCGCATGCCGTCGGGTGCCGCCCAGTTGTTGGTGGGCCCGGCGTCCTCGGGACGCTCCGAGCAGATGAACGTCCGTGCTTCGACGCGTGCGACATCCGAGGGCTCGGACCTGGCGAGGAAGGACGCCGGACGGAGGTCAGGGTTGAGCGGGATCAACGTGCCGGACGCGACCATCTCCGCGTAGAGCCGGTCTCGCTCCGCCGGCGAACCGTCGCACCAGTGGATCGAGTCGGGTCTGGTGAGTTCCGCGATCCTCGCCACCCACTCCACGAGTTGGGCCGGCGCCTCGGACGGCGCCGTGTCGACGATGGTGGCTGTGTCAAGGCTCATTCGTCCTGCTCCTCGCTACGCAGGCACGCTCGCCGGGTCGTGTCTTGCGACCACCCGTGGTGCTCTGCCCCGCCGCCAGTGTGAGCATCCGATCACCGGAAAGGCAAACCGGTGCGCAAACGTGCGCGGGATCGAGGGGTGGTGCGGCGTGGTAGAACTGCATGGGTCGTGGTCCTGTCCCCTCGGTTGGACTAGTGCTGCGAGCGTCGAGTAAACTTGACGACGCCCTTCGAGCCCCGGCTCGCCGAGCGCTCGTGGCTCAATGGATAGAGCAGCTGACTACGGATCAGCAGGTTGGGGGTTCGAGTCCCTCCGAGCGCGCCAAGGGCATCAGCCCCGGCCGGTTCACACCGCGCCGGGGCTGAGTCGTTTCCGGGTGAGCGTTCGTTTCTCGGTCTGGTCGAGTCCCGCCTCCGAGGTGTCTCCACCCGTTCACGCGGTGTTCGCGTTGGCTGTTCATACTCGCGGCCAGGAGGAACACCGCATGGCAGTTGCGCAGGCCAGCACCGAGCTCTCGGTGATCGTGCCGTTCTACAACTGCGCCCGGTGGGTGCCCGACACGCTCCGCAGCCTCCGGCGGGCTGCCCGTCCGGGCATCGAGTTCCTGCTGATCGAGGACGCGTCGAACGACGACACCCTCGCCCTGCTGCGGGCCGGCGTCGATGAGGTCCCGGGAGCGAGCCTGCTCGCCCTGCCCGAGAACCGGGGCGCGTCCGCGGCTCGCAACCTCGGGCTCGACGTGGCCGCCGGACGCTATGTCGCCTTCCTCGACGGCGACGACTTCGTCCTGCCGGACTACTACGAACAACTCCTTGACGAGATCCATCGGCTTGACGTCGACTTCGTGAGGACCGACCACGTCAGGGTGTACGGCAGGCGGCGCGAGGTCCACAGGATCCCATTCGGGCCGCGAGGAGTGCCGGCCGACCCGAGGGCGGGCATCCTGCCCGCCGACGGCATGACGAGCATCGACGTCCCCAACATCTGGTGCGGCATCTACGACCGCAGGGCGCTCGGCGACGCGCTGCGGTTCGACGAGACCCTGCTCACCTGCAACGACAGGCCGCAGATGTGGCAGGTCTACCTCGCCGCCAGGCGCTTCGCCGTCGTGGGCCTGACCGGCATGTTCTACCGCCGCGAGGTCGCCCACTCGCTCACGGCGACCGCCACCGAACGCAACCTCCACTTCATCGACGCCTACGAGAGGATCCTCGACCTGGTCGCCGCCGACAGGGACGCCTGGAGGTTCCTGCCGAAGGCGTACCGCAGCTTCCTCGCCGTCGCGTGTTACCACCTGCGGCGCCGCGAGTACGGCCCGGAGTTGCGGCGACTGTCTGTCGAGCGGCTGCGGGAGTCCTTCTCCTCCCACTGGGACGAGGGGCTCGACCAGGCGGTGGCGCGCCTCGAACCGGGGCGCCGTGAGCTGCTGCACTCCAAAGGGGTGTGCCCGTGAACCGTCGCGACGCAGTGCAGGTGTGCGAGGTGAGCAGCTTCTGGGACCTCGTCGTGGTGGCGACGATGATCGACGAGGGCAGGCTCGGCACGCCGGCGCGGCGCGTCCTCGTGGTGGCGAACTGCGGCGACGTCCCCGAGACCGAGCGCCGCATCCAGGACAACCCGGCCTTCGGCACGCTGGCGGCGGCGTTCGACGCGGTGATCGACTACAACGCCGCCGTCCAGCCGCTGCACCCTTCCCGGTGGCGTCCCCAGCGCTTCGAGGAGCCGTTGTGGGAGCGCGGTCTCAGGGCGCTCTGGGGGCTCGGTGACGCCCCCGTCGAGTTGGTGATCGAGAACGTCCAGCGGCCACCCGGCCTGAGCCTCGGGCTGGTCTTCGCCGACGCCCCCGTCGTGGCGTACTACGACAACCTCCGTGCCCGGACGGCGGGAGCCGCGGCGCTCCCCGTCCGCCTCGGCTCCCGGCTGGACGAGGTCACCCACCTCGGGCGCGGCGCTCCGCCGCACCCGCTCACGGATCGGCAGGTGCTGGTGAGCAGGATCGCCCCGGCAGCCGTCCGTCGCACCCAGCGCAGGACCGGTGCCGGCCTGTGGCGGCGCCTCGTCTGGGATCCCGCGTTCGGGCTGCCGCAGCTCCGAGGTCTCAGGGTGGTGCGCGCCGCTCGCGCGCTGCTG
Organism: Actinomycetes bacterium; assembly: GCA_023387135.1. Taxonomy (GTDB): domain Bacteria; phylum Actinomycetota; class Actinomycetes; order Propionibacteriales; family Propionibacteriaceae; genus Propionicimonas. Next base: position 6,362 of record JAEWIK010000322.1, read on the forward strand.
CAGGGCGAGCGGACGCCCGCCGACGTGCCGCGCTGAGCGGTGTGAAGGTGGCAGGAGGGGCCATGGCCGCGCCCGGTACCCCCGCGTAGACTTCGGCTGCACGACGCTCTTCCAGCATGACCGCGCGCCCTCGACCACCCCGCAGCGGACCCAGGGTTGCATCAGGCAGACGAAGCGAGTGAGGCTCATGGGCGAGATCCGGCAGACCCCTCTTCCCGGCGCACGGGAGCGTGCCTGGGCCGACGCCATCGCGGCAGTCGCTGAAGACCTGGCCGGCGAGTTCAGGCTGCAACCCCTGCTGGAACGGATCCTGCGCAGCGCCGTCGAACTGCTCGCCTGCCGCAGCGGTTCGTTGTGCCTCATCGACACCGAGGCTCACACCTACCTCAAGCAGATCGACCTCGAAGAGGGCTGCCAGACCGGCCAGGTGTTCTCGCTGGACGAGGGGGTAACCGGGTCGGTCGCCGCCGCTGGGAAGCCCGTCATCTATGACGCGTACTCGCAGGTGAGGGGCGGGCACATCGCGCCCGACGAGCCGCGCTACAGCAGGGCGGTGATCGGGGCGCCGATCCTGCGGCGCGGCAGCCCCATCGGCGCGCTCGTGGTCTTCGCGGGCTCGGACGACCAGCGCTTCAGCCAGGCAGACGCGGAGCTGCTGCAGCACTTCGCCACCCACGCGGCGATCGCGATCGCCAACTCCCGGCTGCACGAGGAATCCGCCGAGCGCGCCAAGGCGGAGGCGGTCGTCGCCGAGCGCGAGCGCGCGATGCTCGACCTGCACGACAGCGTCGGGCGCGGGCTCGCCACGATCATGCTGAAGCTGGGCGAGGCGCATCAGTTCGTCAGCCGCGGCTCGGACGCGCTGCCGTCCCTGCTGGAGGCGCAGCGGGCCGCCGAGGAGACGCTCAACGAAGGGCGGCGGGCGGTGTGGGGGCTCCGTCCCGCGGGTCACAACAGGCGGTCCCTGGCCGAGAGCATCCAGGTGGACCTCGAATGGCTGCAGGCGACGTCCGGGCTGACCTCGGTCTTCCGCGAGTTCGGCGAGCCGCAGGAGGTCGCCGAGGTCGTCGAGCACCAGTTGCTGCGGATCGTGGGGGAGGCGCTCACCAACGTGAAGCAGCACGCCCGCGCGACCATGGTGAGGCTCGGCCTGGTCTACGGTTCGGACGGCATCGCCGTCATCGTCGAGGACGACGGCGTCGGCTTCGACGTCGACCGCGAGATGGAGCATCCACGCGGGGTGGGGCTGCCGGGGCTCGTGGCCCGCGCCGCGCAGGTGGGCGGCAGGGTGCGGATCGACTCGACGCCCGGCTGGGGGACGAGGGTGCGCGCCGACCTGCCCTACCGGGGCAACGGCATCGTGGACGGGCCGCGCCTGCGCGTCCTCATCGTGCATTCACAACCCGCGATGCGGGCCGGCCTGGTGAGGCTGCTCGCACAGAGCGAACCGGCGGTCAGCGTCGTCGCCGAGGTCGGCTCGATCCCCGAGGCTGTCGAAGCCGTGAAGCTGCTGCACCCCGACGTCGTGCTGGCGGGAACCCGGCTGCCCGGCACCACGGGGCCGACGCTGGTGGGCGCCGTCGCGCGCGTGGATCCGGCGATCGGCGTGGTGGCCGTCGTGGACCGTCCGACGGCCGCGGAGGCCGAGATCCGTGAGTGGGCGGCCGCCGGGGCACGCGGGTTCGTGAACTCCGACGCCGACGCCACCACCCTCGGACGCGCCGTGGTGGGAGTCGCCAGGGGAGACGTCCTCGTGCTGGGCGGCGTGCTCGAACAACTGGGCGGGCTGCCGCTGGCGGACCCGGAATCGCGGCTCACCACGAGGGAGGCCGAGGTCAGGCTGCTGGTCGAGCAGGGCATGGCGGACAAGCAGATAGCGCATCGGCTCGGGATCTCGGTGAAGACCGTGGAGAAGCACGTCTCCGCCATCCTGCGGAAGGCGGGCGTCCATTCGCGGACGGAACTGCTGGTCCGCTCCGACTGACACCCGCGCCAGACCCGCGAGCCCCCATGCCGCCCCCCTATCCGGGGGACGGGGTATCCCCCATTCTGCCGACGCGTGTCGCCGCTTACTGTGACTGAGGTCGGCCGACGCCGGTCGACGCTCAATGTCGAGAGGTGTTGCACAGTGCCCGTCACGCCGCTGGCCGACATCCTGGCGCCCGCCTTCGAGCAGCGCTACGGAGTTCCGGCGATCAACATCGTGAACGACCTGACGCTCGAGGCGGTCCTCGTCGGCGCCGTGGAGGCGCGGTCCCCGATCATCGTCCAGACGTCGGTGAAGACAGTGAAGAGCATCGGGGTGCCCGTGCTCTTCGCCATGTGGCAAGCCATGACGCGTGGCATCGAGGTGCCAGCGGCCCTGCACCTCGACCACTGCCCCGAGCGCGGCGTGATCAGCGACTGCCTCGCCGCAGGCTGGAACTCAGTCCTTTTCGACGCGTCCCAACTCCCCGTCGAGGAGAACCAGCGACAGACGATCGAGGTCGTGGCAGAGGCCCGCCGCTACGGCGCCCACGTCGAGGGGGAGATCGAGTCGATCACCGGCCAGGAGGACGGCGTGGGCTCCGACGAGGTCTCCCGCCAGCAGAGCCGCGAGGTCACGCTGCGCTACCTGGAGGCGACGGGCGTCGACGTGTTCGCGCCCGCCATCGGGAACGCTCACGGCCGCTACAAGAGGGCGCCGATCCTCGACTTCGACAGGGTCACCGACCTCGTGGCGGCCCATCCGATCCCGATGGCGCTGCACGGCGGCTCCGGCCTGTCGGACGAGCAGTTCCGCGACCTCATCTCCCGCGGTTGCGCGAAGGTGAACATCTCGACAGCCCTGAAGGAGACCTTCATGCAGGCCAGCCTGGCCTACCTGAAGACTGCCGAGGCCGCCGACAAGTGGGACCCGCCCTCGCTGTTCGCGCCGGTCGGCGCGGCGGTCAGGGAGCTGACCATCGGGTACGCGCAGGTCTTCGGCAGCGCCGGAAAGGCGTGACATGCCGGCGCTGATCTTCGACTGCGACGGGGTGCTCGCCGACACCGAACGGGACGGGCACCTGCCTGCCTTCAACGCCGCCTTCGAAGAGTTCGGCCTTCCCATCCGCTGGAGCGAGGCCGATTACGCGGTGAAGCTGAGGATCGGCGGCGGCAAGGAGCGCATCGCCTCCGCCTTCACCCCCGAGCTCGACGCGGCGGCCGGCGTGTCGTCCGACGCCGAGCGTGCGGACTGGATAGCCCGGCTGCACAAGCGCAAGACAGCCCTGTTCACCGAGCGGGTCGAGGGCGGGCTGTTGCCCGGCCGCCCCGGCATCCGCCGGATCATCGGCGACGCGCTCGGCGCCGGCTGGACCGTCGCCGTCGCCTCCACGTCCGCCGACGCCTCGGTGAGGGCGGTGCTGAAGTACGCCGCCGGCGAGGACAGCTACCTGCAGGTCCACGTGTTCGCCGGGGACATCGTCCCGGCCAAGAAACCGGCGCCCGACATCTACCTCAAGGTGCTCGACGACCTCGACCTCGATCCGGCGGCGTCCGTCGTGGTGGAGGACTCAGGCATCGGCGTCGCCGCCGCCGTCGCGGCGGGCCTCACCACCGTCGTGACAGTGAGTTCGTTCACCGCCGACGACGACTTCACCGGAGCGGCCCTGGTCCTCAGCGACCTGGGCGATCCAGGGGCGCCGCCGACGGTGCTCGCCGCCCCCGCCGGCTACACGCCCTCGGGGTTCATCACCCTCGACGACCTCACGGTCCTCATCTGAGACAAGGAGCAACAATGGCAGGCACCCTCGCCGACGTCGAGTTCGTCGTCAAGAAGGTCTCCGAGACGATAGTCGCCAACGAGAAGTACTTCGGTGAGCTGGACGCCGTCGTCGGCGACGGCGACTTCGGCTTCTCGCTGGCCCGCGGGTTCGAGATCGTCCTCGACCAGTGGGACACCTTCGACAGGTCCGACCCCGGCGTCTTCCTCCAGAAGGTCGCCATGACGATCTCCGCGAGGATCGGGGGCACCTCGGGCCCGATCTGGGGGACGGCGATCCTGCGGGCAGGCGGCCAGTTGAAGGGCAACGAGACCTTCGAGGGCGCCGATCTGGTCCGCGCGTTGCGGGCTTCCATCGAGGGCATCAAGGCCCGCGGGCAGTCGGACGTCGGCGACAAGACCCTGCTCGACGCCCTGGTTCCCGCCGTCGACACCCTCGAAGCCGAGGTCGCCAAGGGTTCCTCGGCCGCCGAGACCGTCGCGGCGATGGCGAGGGTCGCGCGGACGAGCGCCGACGCGACCGCCTCCATGCAGGCGATGCGCGGGCGCGCCGCCTACACCGGCGAGCGCAGCATCGGCTCGGTGGACGCGGGCGCGACGGCCGTCGCCGTCCTGCTCGAAGCCCTGGCGGACGACTGGCCCGCCTAGCCCGACCTACCCTTCTCGCCCGCACGACCCTTCCGCACTCGGCCGGCGGCCGACCTCAGGAGCAACCGAATAACCCATCCACACTCAAGGGAGAGCCATGAAGAAGTTCGTCAACGATCCGAAGCAGTTCGTCCCCGAGATGCTCGAGGGCATCGCCCTGGCCAACCCGGACACGATCAAGTACGTGCCGGAGTACAACCTGATCATGCGGGCGGACGCCCCCAACAACGACAAGGTGAGCATCGTGCAGGGGTCGGGCTCCGGCCACGAGCCCGCTCACGTCATGGTGGTGGGCCCCGGCATGCTCGACGCCGCCTGCCCCGGCGACGTGTTCGCCGCCCCTCCTGCCGACTACGTGTACGAGACCGCCAAGCGGGTGGCCTCCGACAAGGGAGTCCTGCTGCTCGTCAACAACTACACCGGCGACAGGATGGCGTTCGAGATGGCGTCCGAGCTCGCCGACGCCGACGGCATCAAGGTGAAGACGCTCTTCATCAACGACGACGTCGCCGTTCAGGACTCGACGTGGACCGTCGGACGCCGCGGCGTGGCCGGCAACTTCTTCGTCATCAAGGGCGTCGGCGCGAAGTCCGAGCAGGGCGCCGACATCGACGAGGTCTACAGGGTCGGCGAGAAGATCAACTCGGTGACCAGGACGATGGGCATCGCCCTCACCGCCTGCACCCCGCCCGCCAAGGGCGCCCCGCTGTTCGACCTCGGCGACGACGAGATGGAGGTGGGTGTCGGCATCCACGGCGAGCCGGGACGTCGTCGCGCCAAGCTGGTGAGCGCCGACGAGATCGTCGACGAACTGCTCGGCGCCGTCGTTCCCGACCTCCCGTTCGGCAGCGGCGACAGGGTCGCCCTGATGATCAACGGCCTCGGTGGCACCCCGATCAGCGAGCTGTACCTGCTGTACGGCATCGCCGCCAAGAAGCTGCAGGCGCAGGGCATCACCATCGCCCGCAGCTACGTGG
>JAEWIK010000376.1 GCA_023387135.1 Actinomycetes bacterium
CTCGCCCTGGGGGGGTGCACGCTGGGACAGGGCAGCCGGTCGACCCCCCCGGGAGGACCGGCCGGCGGGAGCACGCCTCCCCCCACCCCGCAGCCCTCCGGCACCACCCCGTCGGTGCCGGTCGACACCACTCCACGCTGGCCGCTGACCGGCGTTCCGCTGGCGGCGGGCGAGGAGACGAAGGCCGCCCACGCCGCCGTCGCCGTCAAGGTCCCTGTCGAGAAGCGGTCGTTCCCGCAGAGCGGCGTGCAGGACGCCGACCTGGTCTTCGTGGAGGCTCAGGGCGACTCCTATGACATCACCCGGCTGTGCGCCGTCTTCCACAGCACGTTCCCCAAGGACGGCGCCAACCCTGTCAGGTCCACGCGTCCCGTCGACGTCGCGCTGCTCTCGCCCATCAACCCTGTGCTGGCCTGCACCGGCGCCGTGAAGTGGGTGCTGAAGTACGTCAACAAGAACAAGTCGCACATCGAACTGCGCGAGAAGTACGGCGACACCAGCGACCGCTGGAAGTACCAGCCGGCCCGCGGCGGCTGGCTCAAGGGCGGCGCCATGCCCGACAAGTCGGTGGTCGCGATGCCTGCCGCGCTGTCGAGGGACGCGAAGATCTCCAAGGACACCGTCCCGCCGGTCTACCTTCCCTACACCCTGCCCGACGAGCAGCCCTCCAGCGCGTCGGGCACCGCGGCCAAGCAGGTCACCGTGACGTTCAAGGGCCAGGGCACCGAGTACCACCGCTGGACCTGGGACGCCAAGGACGAGCGCTGGGTAGCCTCCATCAGGTTCCAGGAGAGCAGCCAGTGGTACGACTGGAAGACCCGCGAGGGCAAGCGCGTCGGCGCCGACAACGTCATGGTGCTGTTCTGCGCCTGGAAGATGGGCGTCCTCAAGGGCTACTCCGGTCACGCCGAGCCGATCTACTCGATCATCGACGGCGGCGACAAGTTCCTGTACTTCCACGACGGCAAGCAGGTCTCCGGGACGTGGAAGAAGGGTGGTCTCACCGACAGGTTCGAGTTCACCCTCGATGACGGGACGCCGCTGAAGCTGGCGCCGGGCAAGACGTGGATCCTGATGCCGAACCACAACGCCCCGGTCAAGATCGCCTGATCCGCTGCCTGGAGCCTCCCAGATCCTCGCCGAACCCCCCGGGGCTAGGCTTGTGCAAGTTCGAGAGCCGTCGTCAACGTGCCGGAGAGGGGTCACGCAGCCATGGCTGAGTTCACGTCCGCTGTCTACCAGAACGAGTACCTGCCGGACGGGGGCACCGACGTCAACGCGATAGTGACGATCTCGTGCACGGGTGCCGGCTCGGCCGGCCAGACCGGGAGCGGCGACGCGGGCGAGATCATCATCGTCGACACGTCGGGCTCGATGGGCCAGTCGAACATGAACGCCGCCAAGCAGGCGGCCATGGCCGCCCTCGAGTACATCCTCGACGGCACCTACTTCGCCGTCGTGGCAGGCAACCACAAGGCCTACCTCGCCTATCCGATGGTGCAGACGGGCGCCGGCATGGTCCGCATGGACGCCAGGACGAGGGCCGAGGCCCGCCGGGCCATCAGCTTCTTCAGGGCGGAGGGCGGCACCGCCATGGGCACCTGGCTGAACCTCGCCAAGGCGCTCTTCGCCTCCGTCGGCCCGCTCGCCAACAAGCACGCCATCCTGCTGACCGACGGCGAGAACCACAACGAGACCCAGGCCCAGCTCGATTCGGCCATCGCCAACTGCGTGGGCTCGTTCCAGGTGGACGCGCGCGGCGTCGGGGTCGACTGGAAGGTCGCCGAGATCCGCAAGATCGCCCAGGCGCTGCTGGGCACCGTCGACATCATCCCGAACCCCACCCAGCTCGGCCAGGTGTTCGCCGACCTGATGCGCAGGTCGATGTCCCGCGGCGTGTCCAACGCCGAACTCAGGGTGTGGATCCCGCAGGGCGCGCAGGTCCAGTTCGTCAGGCAGGTGTCCCCCACCGTCGAGGACCTCACCCACCGCGGCACCCCCGTCAACCAGCTCACGATGAGCTACCCCACCGGTTCGTGGGGCGACGAGGAGCGCGACTACCACGTCGCCATCAGGCTGGCGGCGAAGACCGTCGGACAGGAGCAGTTGGCGGCCCGCGTCCAGCTCGCCGTCGGCAACGAACTGCTGACCCAGGGGCTGGTGAAGGCGAAGTGGTCGGCCGACACCAACCTGACCGCGCAGATCAACCCGGAGGTCGCTCACTACACGGGCCAGACCGAACTCGCCCAGGTCATCCAGGAGGGGCTCGCCGCCGCGGAGACCGGTGACGACGCGACGGCGACCACCAAGCTCGGCAGGGCGGTCCAGCTCGCCACCGAGACGGGAAACGCCGAGGCGACCGCGAAGCTCCGGAAAGTGGTCGACATAGCTGACGCCCGGACGGGTACGGTTCGATTGAAGAAGACGGTGGACAAGGCCGACGTCATGGCCCTCGACACCGCATCGACGAAGACGACACGAATCAGGGGCTGACATGCCGATCTGTCCAGCAGGACACAACAGCGTCGCTACCGACTTCTGTGACACCTGCGGCCTGCCCATCACCGAGCCGGCCGCTGCCCCGCAGCCCAGCGCCGAGCCCGAGCCGTTGCAGGCGCCCGCCGCGTTGGTGTGCCCCCAGTGCGGCACCCCCAACGTGCAGGACGCCCTGTTCTGCGAGGCCTGCGGGCACGACTTCATCGGCGGTGCCTCGGTCTCGCAGGAGGACGCCCCCGCCGCCGACGGCTCGCAGCCCGAGGCAGCGGACGCCGACGCCTCCGACGCCGGAGCTCCCCAGCCCCTGCCCCAGGCGGTGCCGGTCCAGCCGGTGGACGAGCCCGCGGCCGAGCCGGCCGCCGAGGGAGTGAGCTCGCCGCAGGAGGGCGAGTCCCGTCCGCGCGTGGAATGGGTCGCCGAGCTGTGGATCGATCCCGACTGGTACGCGGCGCAGGGTTCGACCGACCCACTGCCCTCGCCCGGGCTGCCCGACATCGTCCCGCTGGTCAAGCAGAGCAACCTCATCGGGCGCATCTCGCGCAGCCGCAACATCTTCCCCGAGATCGACTGCGAGCTCGACAACGGCACCAGCCGCAGGCACGCCCGGCTGTCCACCGACGGTTCCCGCTGGTGGATCGAGGACCTCGACTCGGCGAACGGCACCTTCGTCGGTTCCGCCGCCGGACCGCTGCCCGCCATGCCCATCCCGCGCGGGCGCACGGAACTCGGCCCCGACCAGCGGATCTACGTCGGCGCCTGGACGCGCATCGTGATCCGCCGCGCCACCGGAGACGAGCAGGCCGCCTTCGCGGGCGAGCCGATCTGAGACCCGCCCGACGGGTTCCGCTGTCGGCGTACTGGCTCGGATAGTGGGGTGTGCCGTGGGTAGATTGGCGGCACTACAAAGGAGGATCCAGTGGAGATCAAGGTCGGAATCCAGCACGTCGCACGCGAGATCACAGTCGAGTCCGCGGCCACGGCGGCGGAGATCGAGAAGGAACTCCTCAAGGCACTCTCCGACGAGACCATCCTGACCCTCACCGACGCCAAGGGCCGCAAGGTGCTCATCCCCGTCGACAAGATCGCCTACGTGGATCTCGGCCAGGAGCACGTCCGGCCGGTCGGCTTCGGCACCTCGTAGTCAGGGGGCTACACTTGGGCCGGTACGCACCCCAGTAGTGCGTCCCCGCCGCGATCGAGCGCCCGCGCTGCCGGCGGGTTGCTCGCTCCCAGCGTGATCGCTGGCATACGAAAAGGCATGGCCCTGAACACTGATGTAACCGAGTCCGCCGTCATGGCGGACGAGAACCACACCTTCGCAGACCTCGGCGTCGTCGAGCCGATCGCCGAGGCACTCGCCGCGGTCGGCATCGTCCACCCGTTCCCGATCCAGAGCCTCGCGATCCCGATCGCGCTCGCAGGCACCGACATGATCGGCCAGGCCCGCACCGGCACCGGCAAGACCCTCGCCTTCGGCGTCAGCCTGCTGCAGCGCATCGTCATCAAGGGCGATCCCGACTTCGACGACATGCCCATCAAGGACCTCCCGCAGGCGCTCGTCATGTGCCCCACCCGCGAGCTCGCGCTCCAGGTCGCCCGCGACATCGAGGTCGCCTCGAAGGTCCGCAAGGCCCGCGTGCTCACCGTCTACGGCGGCGTCGGCTACGAGCCCCAGCTCGACGCGCTGGCGGACGGCGTCGACGTCGTCGTCGGCACCCCCGGCCGCCTGCTCGACCTCGTGCAGCGCCGCAACCTCGACCTCTCGCACGTCAAGGTGCTCGTCCTCGACGAGGCCGACGAGATGCTCGACCTCGGCTTCCTGCCGGACGTCGAGCGGCTCATCTCGAAGACGCCGCGCTCCCGCCAGACGATGCTGTTCTCGGCCACCATGCCCGCCGCCGTCGTGGCGCTCGCGCGCATGCACCTCAGCCAGCCTGTCAACGTCCGCGCCGAGACCCACGACGCGCAACTGACTGTCCCCGACACCACGCAGTTCGCCTACCAGGCACACGACCTCGACAAGCCCGAGATCGTCGGACGCGTCCTGCAGGCCGACGGCCGCGGCAGGACGATCATCTTCACCCGCACGAAGCGGTCGGCGCAGCGGCTCGCCGACGACCTGGTGGACAGGGGCTTCAAGGCGACGACCATCCACGGCGACCTCGCCCAGGTGGCACGCGAGAAGGCACTGAAGAAGTTCCGCGAGGGCAGCGTCGACGTGCTGGTCGCCACCGACGTCGCGGCACGCGGCATCGACATCACCGATGTCACCCACGTCATCAACTACGAGTGCCCCGACGACGAGAAGACCTACGTCCACAGGATCGGGCGCACCGGGCGCGCCGGCGCCAAGGGCGTGGCGATCACGCTCGTCGACTGGGCCGACATCACGCGCTGGCGGGTCATCAACAAGGCGCTCGACCTGCCGTTCGGGGAGATCTCCGAGACCTACTCCACCTCGCCGCACCTCTACTCCGACCTCGGCATTCCCGAGGGCACGAGGGGACGGCTGAAGGACGCCGAGCCCCGCGAGCCGCGTCCGCCGCGCGACCGCCAGCCCCGCGACCGCCAATCCGGCGACAGGAAGTCGCGGGAGCGCACTCCGCGCGACGCCGCGTCGAAGGGCGAGTCCGGCACCGACGAGCCGCAGCGTTCGCGCCGCTCGCGCAGCCGCCGTCGCACGCGCAACGGGGAGCCCGTGGAG